>JAUIAZ010000486.1 GCA_030427465.1 Gammaproteobacteria bacterium
TCGCGGTGGGCGCTGTGTTTTTCTATCTGTCCCCGAAAATTGCCATCTGGGCTTTCCTGCCAATTCCCCTGATTCTCTGGGGCGCATTTTTCTTCCAGAAGCGGGCGGCGCCCCGCTATGCCGATGTGCGCGAGCGCGTGGGCGAGCTGGCGAGCCGGCTGAACAACAATCTCGGCGGCATGGCAACGATCAAGAGCTTTACCGCAGAAGCCCGGGAAAGCGAGCGCCTCAAGCAGGTCAGCGAAGCCTACGTGGAAGCCAACCGCAAAGCCATTGCCATCAGTTCGGCTTTCATTCCGGTAATTCGCATGGCTATCCTGGCCGGCTTTCTGGCCACCTTTATCATCGGGGGCATGATGGCACTGAATGGCGAACTGAATGTGGGTGCTTACGGCGTGCTGGTTTTCCTCACACAACGCCTGTTGTGGCCTCTGACCAACCTGGCCGAAACGGTGGATCTCTTCGAACGGGCCATGGCCAGTACCCACCGCATACTGGGTCTGATTGACACGCCGGTTGAGGTGCGCGATGAAGGTCAGTTGCCCCTGGCAGCGCACCGGGCCATGGACATTACCTGGGAAAAGGTCGGATTCCTGTATCCTGCCAGCCAGGCCGGTGTTCACGAGATCTCCCTGAAGATTCCGGCCGGGCAGACAGTCGCATTTGTGGGGCCGACCGGCAGTGGCAAGAGTACGCTGACCAAACTGCTGCTGCGCTTCTACGCGCCCCAGCAGGGCCGCATTCTGCTACAGGGTGAACCACTGGAGGCCTATCGCCTGAATGACCTGCGCGCTGCCATCGGACTGGTAAGCCAGGATGTCTATCTGTTCGAAGGCTCCGTGCTGGAAAACATCCGCTATGGCAAACCCCAGGCCAGTGAGGTTGAAGCCATCGAGGCCGCCAGAACCGCCGAAGCCTGGGAATTTATTGAACGCCTGCCGCAGGGCATTCATACCGAAATCGGGGAACGCGGTGTGCGCCTCAGCGGTGGCCAGCGTCAGCGGCTTTCCCTGGCCCGGGCCCTGCTGAAAGATCCCGGTATTCTGATTCTGGATGAGGCTACCAGTGCGGTGGACAATGAAACCGAGGCTGCGATCCAGCGTTCTCTATCCCACATCAGCGAAGGCCGCACCGTGATCATGATTGCCCACCGGCTGTCCACTGTGGTTCATGCAGACTGCATTCTGGTGCTGCAGGACGGGCGCATCATTGAGAGCGGCACGCACGCAGCCCTGATCGCGCAACGCGGAGCCTACTGGTCGCAGTGGCAGGTACAGACCGGGGGGGCAGCTGGCAGCGAGTGACCCTCCGGTCACTGCCTCTCAGACAACGTAATGATTTTTGAGGTAGGTGAGTACGCGCTCTGATTCCCACACCTCTTGCCCGCTGTTGGGGTCGATGAGGTAAGGGGCCTGAACCCGGCCTTTTTCGCGGAGGGTGCGGTCCCTTTTGCTGCCGGGGATTGGTTGATACTCTCCCAGGTGCAGTCGGCAGATAGCCGGCCCGAGATCTGCCCTCTGTTGTTTACTGATATTGATCAGGCGGTAGGGAATTTCCAGTTCGCACAGCAGTTCGCGGACAGGGCGCGAATAGGGGCTGGATTCGAAACTGTAAAGTGTCAGGGCCTGTTCCGGACGTCTCGCCTCCACCCGCCGGGTTCCGCGTGACCCACGAGCACGGGAGGCCAGTTCAGACAGAAAAAGGTTCAGGCGATTGGCCCTCTGCAGCCGCGGCACCTTGCCATGACCATAGCGCGAGAACAGCACCCGGTTGATGGCTTCAACCCCCTCGACCACTTCCCCGGTATCCGGAAAATGCAGGGTAGGCAGAACCCCCTTGCCGCCCAGGGCGTCCAGTTCCATGCGATGAATGACGCTACCCTGCGGCACCGGCCGCACATCGACATCCAGGTTCAGCGCCGTCAGACTTTCACGGACCAGGCGGCAGGCCGGATCCGATTCGCGATCATAGAGCACTGGCAGAACCGTTTGCTCCACCTCTTTGCGTGAGCCCATGGTACCTTGCCAAAGACGCAGTGTGGATGCCCCCACCGAGCCGGCGATGTTTCGACTGCCTGTCATCGACATGAATCAGCTTCCTAAAAATGACCGAAAGTCAGAAATGTTAACGGGTTTTGCCAGTGGAGTCACTTTCGCCGATAATACAGAAACAATAATGATAAAACCCAAAGGTCGAGACATGTTCAATGATGCGTTTTACGGTTGCGGTACGGTTCGCAGA
>JAUIAZ010000098.1 GCA_030427465.1 Gammaproteobacteria bacterium
GCCCGAACCACAACAAAATGTTTGAAGCCGCCATATTTGATAGGAACGATCGCAGGGTGATCCAGTTCGGCCAGATCTTCTATCTCTGCCTTGAAGCCCCCGGAAGGGTACCCCAGAGCGGTTACCAGCCTTTTGAAGTCGAGCATGGAGAAGCCGCGCCGTTCAACAATCTTGTCAGCATCACCATAATGGAGCAGCCCTTCCATGATCTGACGCTCTTCAAACTTCCGTCCCAGGTAAAATTCAAGCACGGTAGTCAGGGCAGCAGAGCCGCAGCTGTAGTCGTACGCCTGTTGAGTGATATTCCGGAACTTCTGTTCCTTGGCGGGCTCTACGATGGAGTTGTAATAGCTACCTGTCTGATAGTCTGGACCGATGTAATGGTCCTGATAGTAGCGCACCTGACCGGCAGGAAAAGGCGTCTGTTGAGTGGCCTCTTCGACCATCGCAAATGTAATTAGGGACCCAGCCAGGATTAAAAACATAGTACCACTTCACACTATCTAGGAAGAGCTTTGTGCATCTTTCTATTTGTAACCAAAAGGTTTTTTAAAGATACAACAATCTAGAGATTGGTAAAGATAACCAGTGCTCAAAAACTGCGGAGCTGCCCCGCCAGGCTCGGCGGGGCTCTGGATTATCGAGGAGAACGCAGGATTTCAGCCTGGTTCTGCAGTTCGCCGAGAAACAGTTCATACTCGAGCGAACCAATGCGGGACCCGATGACCGGCATCAGTGTGCCCATCATTTGTTGCAGGGTTTCTGTCTCAGGCAGGGTAACGGCGGTCACCTCTACCAGCATGTAACCTTCTGCCAACTCGAATGACTGACGGGTCGGTTCCTCACCGGGCGCAGGCATGGAAAAGGCATAGCCGGTGGCGAGCGGATGAGTCTGTGCAGAGCGCGCCCCATCAATCACGGAGGTCCACTCCAGTGCGCTCCAGGCTTCCGAAGCAGGGTCTGCCAGCAGGCTGTCCACTTCTTCCACCAGCCCGGCTTTGGCTTTTTCCAGAGCGACAGCAGCCCGTATTTGCGACGTAAGCTCTTCCAATGGAGGGATTTCAGTCGGCTTGAATATGTCCTTGCGAAACACCACCAATCTGTCCCTGCTCACCTCGATCACTTCGCTGTTGTGATCCTCTTCAATCACATCAATACCGAACGCCTGCTCAAGGACTTTCGGGTGCGACCAGATTTCATGACCTGCAATGCCTTCCCGTGTCAGTTCGGGAGAAGTCTGGATAGTGAGGGACATTTCCTCGGAAGCTTCTGTGAGGTCTTCCGCGCTGTAGGTCATGTCCGCCAGACGGGTGCTGGCATCAACAAAGGCCGTCTCCGCACGGGATGCCAACATTTCACCACGAAGCCGCTCATAGATCTCTTCCCGTGAGGGCGGCTCGGTTTTCTGTATGCTGCTCACCTTCACCAAGTGATACCCATAGGCCGACTTGACCGGTTCAGAAAGCTCGCCTTCTTCAGCCTCGAAGATAGCCTTCTCAAGTGCCACATCATCCAGCACACCGGGAGTCAGGACCCCGAGCTGCCCACCATCAATACGGGTACCAAGGTCATCACTCTCGGCTTCGGCCACTTCGGCAAAATCCCTACCGCCAAGAATTTCTTCACGCAGTGCCCGGATCCTCGTCAATGCCTGCTCTTCAGCCATATCCTCGTCAATCTCAACCAGTATATGGGAGGCGGAACGTTGTTCGCTGGACTCAAAGGCCGCCAGTTCGCTCTGGTAGCCTGCCTCGAGCTCTTCTTCGGGAATTTCCAGGTCAGCCGCCAATTGATCTTTCTGAATCTCAATGTATCTCAGCACCACCCGATCAGGAACCCGGTAGGTTTCCAGCTTGTCTTCATAGCGCTGACGAATTTCCTCTTCAGTCACCTCAACCGTTTCGGCTCGCTCTTCTGCGGACAGCCGAACAAAACGGAAACTGCGGGTCTGTCTCTCGAGCTTCAGAAGCTCCAGCAGCTCTGCCTCCGTCAGAAAGGCGGACTGTGATATGCCTGACTGGATCTGTGCAACGGCCAACTCCTGACGCAACTCCGCGCGGAAAGCGTTTGGTGTCATGCCCAGGCTGGCCAGAAGACCTCTGAAACGCTCGGGATCAAACTCACCATCCTGCTGCGCGGCAGGCCACTGCAGAATGAACGCATCAATCTGCGCATCCGAAATGGTAACGCCCAGACGCTCAGCCGCCTGTAGGAGCAAACGACGCTGAATCGCCTCGTCGAGTGCGGCACGACGCAGAGCATTCTGGTCGATGGTGGCAGGGTCAAACTCTGGCCCCATCTGGTTGAAGAGCTGTCTCTGCCTGCGCTCTACCAGTCTCTCATATTCGACCTGTGTGATGGGTTCACCATTAACTTCAGCCGCTTCCGGCTCACCATAGAAGGACTGTATGATCGCATCGGTACCGAATACAGCAAAAGTCAGTATGATCAGGCCCACAATGATCTTGGCGATGGTGCCCTGAGCGTTGTCACGAATATTCTGAAGCATATATTTTGAATTCCATTAAAGGAAAAGGCGCCTGAGCGCCTTTTCCAAACTATTCTGAGCGAATTATCTCAGATTCGGACCTGGGTGTTCACCAGCAAACTAACGACGAAGTTCGCAGTTTATCAGCTAACCCGAGGTAACCGATCAGTTCACCGCATCCTTGAGTGCTTTACCTGCCTTGAAACCTGGTACCTTCGCAGCCGCGATATTGATCGTCGCGCCTGTCTGCGGGTTACGTCCAGTTCTGGCAGAGCGTTCCTTCACAGCAAATGTGCCAAATCCAATCAGCGTAACTTGTTCCCCTTTTTTCAGCGCGTCAGTAATAGCGTCTACCATGCCATCAACCGCGCGACCGGCAGCAGCCTTGGAAATATCAGCGGAAGCCGCTACGGCATCGATCAGTTCGGATTTATTCACTCTTAACCCCTTAGACTATCGGACTTAATTATTGGTGGTATGAAGGGTAAGGCGATTTAAGTTTCGTGGAATCAGGAAACCGTATCGCCAGCATTCTTCTTCTGTATATCTTTTTTAATTCGGGATGGCGGGTTAGAGCCGCCCAGCCACGGCTAATTTATACCAACAGGCTGTATACGCGTCAAGCGAGGAAACCCCGAAAAACCTAGTGAGTACTAGGTCTTTCGGCAGATTCGGAGACACTTTCGGATCCCTTGGCACCGTCTTCAGGCTTTGCCCCTTCCGGATCGTTTATTTTCTGACCGGTCTTTTCCGCAAAATCCACCAAGGCCAGTTCCCAGACTTCATCTATCCAGCGCACACTGCGAATCTCGACCTCGTTCTTGATATTCTCGGGAATATCTTTGAGGTCGCGTACGTTTTCCTCTGGAATGATGATGGTTTCAATACCACCGCGGTGTGCCGCCAGCAGCTTTTCCTTCAGACCACCAATAGGCAAAACTTCTCCCCGCAGAGTGATTTCACCGGTCATCGCCACACTGGCTTTGACAGGCAGCCCCAAAAGCGAAGACAGCAAACCGGTGCACATGCCAATCCCGGCACTCGGACCATCCTTCGGCGTGGCACCTTCCGGCACGTGAATATGAATGTCGTTCTTTTCGTGGAAGTCCTCAGGCAGACCAAGCTTCTCCGCACGACTGCGTATGACCGTCAGCGCTGCCTGAATACTTTCCTGCATGACATCACCCAGGGAACCGGTCTTGATGACCTTACCCTTACCCGGAACGCTGGTGCTTTCAATCGTCAGCAACTCGCCGCCAACCGAGGTCCAGGCCAGTCCTGTTACCTGACCGATCCGGTCCTGTGAGGCCATACGACCGTAGTTGTACTTGTAGACGCCCAGATAGTCCTCCAGGGCCTCCTCCTCAACAACATAGGGCGTAGCCAGGCTTTCTTTCTCAGCCAGCTTCTTGACCACCTTCCGGGCTATTCTGGCCAGCTCACGCTCCAGACCTCGCACACCCGCTTCTTTCGTGTAACAACGGATCACCTGGCGCAAGGCCGCATCGGATATTTGCAATTCATCCTCAGACAGCCCGGCATTTTTGCGCTGTTTGGGCAGCAGGTGCTGCTGGGCGATATTGACCTTCTCCTCTTCGGTATAACCCGGTATGCGGATGATTTCCATCCGGTCCATTAACGCTGGCGGGATGTTCATGCTATTGGAAGTACACAGGAACATCACCTCAGAGAGGTCAAAGTCCACTTCAAGATAGTGATCATTGAATGTGTGGTTCTGTTCTGGATCCAGCACTTCCAGCAATGCAGAAGCCGGATCGCCCCGGTGATCCATCCCCATCTTGTCTATTTCGTCGAAGAGAAACAGCGGGTTCTTCGCTTCTGCCTTGGACAACTTCTGGATCAGCTTGCCTGGCAAAGACCCGATGTAAGTACGACGATGCCCCCGGATTTCGGCTTCATCGCGAACGCCACCAAGAGCCATACGGACATATTTCCGGTTAGTCGCCTTGGCAATGGACTGACCCAGTGAGGTCTTACCCACGCCCGGGGGGCCGACAAGACACAATACCGGTCCCTTGATCTTCTTAACCCGGCTCTGCACCGCAAGGTATTCCAGGATACGATCCTTCACTTCATCGAGGCCAAAGTGATCCTGATCCAGCACTTCCCGCGCCTTCTCGATGTCATGTTTTACGCGGGAGCGTTTTTTCCAGGGGACACTCACCATCCAGTCAAGATAACTTCTCACCACCGTTGCCTCTGCCGACATGGGTGACATCATCTTCAGCTTGGACAGCTCCTGTTCGGCCTTTTTCCGGCCTTCTTCGGACATGCCGCAAGTCTTGATTTTCTTCTCGAGCTCTTCGAGTTCATTACCCCCTTCATTGAGATCACCCATTTCCTTCTGGATGGCCTTCATTTGCTCATTGAGATAATACTCCCGCTGGCTTTTTTCCATCTGTTTCTTCACACGGCCGCGAATACGCTGCTCCACCTGAAGGATGTCGATTTCCCCTTCGATACGTTTCATCAGAGCCTGCACACGATCACGGATATCGTCCAGCTCGAGCAACTCCTGCTTTTCATCCAGCTTGAATTCCAGATGAGAGGCAATCGTATCAGCCAGGCGACCGGCTTCATCGATATCCGCCAGAGACTCAATCAACTCACCGGGAACCTTTTTGCTCAGTTTGACGTACTGCTCGAACTGCTTGCGCAGCGAGCGCAGCAAGACATCGCCCCCACGTCCCGCCAGGGGCTCTTCCAGCAAGATAATTTCGGCCTGGTGATAACCTTCGGTTTCAACGCGCTGGATGCGGACGCGCTGAACACCTTCCACCAGTACCTTCACCGTACCATCCGGCAATTTCAGCATCTGCAGCACATTGGCCAGCGTACCGATTTCATACATCTCCTGCTGGCTCGGATCCTCATCAGAGGGGTTACGCTGTGCAACCAGAACGATTTCCTTTTCTGAGTCCGATGCAGCTTCCAATGCCTGAATGGATTTGTCTCTCCCCACAAAAAGCGGCACAACCATGTGCGGAAACACCACCACATCGCGCAGCGGTAGCAGGGGAAGGACTTTGGAAGATGCTGTCATAGTTACCTCAGTATCAGGAGGGCCGAAGCCGTAAGATTTTCTATTCCCGTATCATGGGGACTGGGTTTATAAATACAAGGTACGTCAAGCGGAAAGAAAAAAGGCTGCTTGCGCAGCCTTGTTTGTCATTTTTTTCAGTCATCCGCCGCCGCTTTCGGTGGCTCGGCGTTTTTGTAGATTTTCAGAGGCTCGTTCTCACCCGAGATAACCCCCTCATCCACGACAACTTTAGACAGATCCTTATCTGACGGCACCTCGAACATGGTCTGCAACAGCACATTCTCCACGATGGAGCGCAGCCCCCTGGCGCCCGTCTTACGCTCCATGGCCTTGCGAGCAATCGACTTGATGGCATCTTCGCGGAAATCGATCTCGACACCGTCCATATCAAACAGGCGACCGTACTGCTTGGTCAGCGCATTCTTGGGCTCGGTCAATATCTGCATGAGCGCCGCTTCGTCCAACTCGTCAAGGGTCGCAATCACAGGCAGACGTCCGACAAACTCGGGAATCAGGCCATATTTGATCAGGTCCTCGGTTTCCACATCTTTCAGCGTTTCCCCCAGACCTTTCGACCCGTTTTCGCTTTTGACTTTGGCTGAGAAACCAATAGAACCCTTTTCCGAGCGGTCGCGGATTATCTTGTCGAGCCCGGCAAAAGCACCGCCACAGATAAACAGGATATTGGCTGTATCCACCTGCAGGAACTCCTGCTGGGGATGCTTGCGGCCACCCTGTGGCGGAACAGACGCCACGGTCCCCTCAATCAGTTTGAGCAGCGCCTGCTGAACACCTTCACCCGACACGTCACGGGTAATGGAAGGATTGTCCGACTTGCGTGAGATCTTGTCGATCTCATCAATGTAGACAATGCCCCGCTGCGCCTTTTCGACATCATAGTCACACTTCTGCAGCAGTTTCTGGATGATATTCTCAACATCCTCGCCCACGTAGCCAGCTTCCGTCAGCGTAGTGGCGTCTGCAATGGTGAACGGCACATTCAGAAGACGCGCCAGCGTTTCTGCCAGCAGAGTTTTGCCTGAGCCCGTGGGGCCAATCAGCAATATGTTACTCTTACCCAGTTCGACTGCCGCTTTCTTGTCCTGAAAGCGAAGTCGTTTGTAGTGGTTGTAGACCGCTACAGAGAGCGCAATTTTGGCCCGAACCTGGCCAATCACGTACTCATCAAGGGTATCCTTGATTTCCTGTGGCGTGGGAAGCCGGTCGGAACTCTCCTGTGTTGACGTCTCCTGGATCTCCTCCCGGATGATGTCATTACACAGATCGACACACTCATCGCATATAAACACCGATGGCCCGGCTATCAGCTTGCGGACCTCATGCTGGCTCTTGCCGCAGAAAGAACAGTAGAGCAGTTTCCCGCCGTCGTCGCTCTTTCCGCCTCGGTTATCAGCCATCTATTCACCTCGTTATCCCGGACACTACAGCGCCCAGGTTACTGTTCACGACTATTCAGTATGACTAACTCGCATCCCGTTTTTCAAGTACGGCATCGATCAGCCCGTACTCTTTTGCCGCATTAGCGTCCATAAAATTGTCACGATCTGTATCTTTCGCGATGTCTTTTATGTTCTTGCCGGTATGGTTAGACAAAATTGTATTCAAACGTTCCCTCAAAGTGAGAATTTCTTTCGCATGTATTTCGATGTCCGACGCCTGCCCCTGAAGTCCTCCCAGCAAGGGCTGATGGATCATCACGCGGCTGTGTGGCAGACAGTAGCGTTTCCCGGCAGACCCACCGGCCAACAGCAGCGCTCCCATGCTGGCCGCCTGTCCTACACACAGGGTCGACACGTCTGGTTTGATAAACTGCATGGTATCGTAGATAGACAATCCTGCTGTGACCGACCCACCAGGCGAATTAATATACAAATGTATATCCTTGTCCGGATTTTCCGATTCCAGAAACAGCAGCTGGGCAACGACCAGATTGGCCATGTGGTCTTCCACCTGCCCGACCAGAAAAATGATCCTTTCTTTCAGCAGGCGCGAATAGATATCGTAGGATCGCTCCCCACGGGCAGTCTGCTCAACCACCATGGGTACAAGGGCGTTTTGATAATCAACGGCTTGGGACATCAATGGATCCTTGGATCGCTGTGTCATTCAATGGACTCCAAATTTTAGAGGTTGTTATATCGGTTCCAGGAGGGAACTGGATCAAAAGGCCGAAGACGGCGCTCTTGATCCAGTGTAGCCCAAATCAGGGCGAAAGGTGGGAATCAGGATTCAGCAGCTGCGGCCGCATCCTGCGCGGGTGGCTTTACGGCATCCTCGTAACTGACAGTCGCTTCTTCCACTTGCCCTTGCTCCAGAACCTTGTCAACGACCTGATCTTCCAGCACTGAGGATTCAATCTGTGCTTTCTGCTCGGCGTTGTTCATGAAGTACTCGATAAACTGCTCCGGATCCTGATAGCTGCCGGCCAACTCTTCGATTTTGGCCCTGACCTGATCGTCAGTTGCCTCAAGCTCCTGCTCCTTGATGATCTGGGCAAAAATCAGACCGGTCTGAACCCGCTTCTTGGCCTGCTCAGTGAACAACTCCGCCGGCAGAGCGCTGGGATCAAGATTCTGGCCGCCACCAAAGCGCTGTACCGCCTCCTGACGCATGCGATCCACTTCGTTGGAGATCAGTGCTGCCGGAACTTCGACGGCCACCTGCTCAACCAGCTGGTCAACCACTTGCTGCTTCACCTTGTTGCTGGAAGCGTTGGCTGCTTCACGGGTCATGTTTTTGCGCAATTCTTCGCGGAACCCGTCAAGATCTTTTCCTTCCACACCATAGCTCGCAAAGAACGCTTCATCGATTTCAGGCAGCTCTCGCTCTGCGACAGCGCGAACCGTGACGTCGAACTTTGCCGCCTTACCTTTCAGATTTTCGGCCTGGTAATCTTCAGGGAAATTGACATCCAGAGTCTTGGTGTCACCCGCCTTGAGGCCTACCAAGCCCTCTTCAAAACCCGGAATCATGCGCTTGCTGCCGATCTGTACGGTGGCGTTTTCAGCCGTGCCGCCTTCGAACGCTTCTCCGTCCACAGTGCCTTTGTAGTCGATGGTGACCTTATCGCCTTCTTCTGCGGCTTTTTCAGATTCTACCCACTTGGCAGACTGCTCACGCAGGTTGCTGATCATCTGGTCAATATCAGAGTCCACGACTTCCGCCGTTTCCTTCCTGACTTTGATCTGATCCAGCGCGCCTACAGTAAACTCAGGGTAAACCTCAAAGACAGCAACAAACTCAACATCAGCACCGGCCTCTGTCGACTTTGGCTCAAATTTCGGATAACCGGCGGGCTGCAACTTCTGCTCTTCGAGTGCCTGCATGTAGGCATCGCGCATCATTTCACCCACGACTTCCTGTCGGATACCGGCACCGTAACGCTTCTGAACCACGCTCATCGGCACCTTGCCCGGGCGGAAACCGTTGATTTTCACCGTCCGAGAAGCTTCCTGCAGTCGTTGATTGACGGCCGCATCGACCTTATCTGACGGGATGCCGACAGTCATTCGGCGCTCAATGGCCGTGGTGTTTTCTAATGAAACTTGCATGGAAACCCTCAAAACCTTGCTTTACAGGATAAAAAAAAGGATGCAGATTTTAAGGATGTCTGCGGCTGTACGCAAGCGTTTGCGCTTTGCCGGTCTTCCAGAGGGGGTGAACAAGGGTGGTGCGAAAGGAGAGACTCGAACTCTCACGCCTCTCGGCGCTGGAACCTAAATCCAGTGCGTCTACCAATTCCGCCACTTTCGCAACTCTGATCCGCGAACCGTCTGAGCGGGTCGGGAAATGGGGTGGACGACGGGGATCGAACCCGCGACCACAGGAATCACAATCCTGGGCTCTACCAACTGAGCTACGTCCACCACTACTGCTTCAGAACCGCTGCCTTCAATGGCGCGCCCGGTAGGATTCGAACCTACGACCCACGGCTTAGAAGGCCGTTGCTCTATCCAACTGAGCTACGGGCGCTCTGAACGCCTGAGCAACCCTTGGGGGCTGATCTGAAGCTGGCGCGAATAATACTCACCACCTGAAAGAGAGTCAACTGATGGGAACGGGTTCACACTCAAGAAATTAGGCCAGACGTCACGGAGTCGTGCTCCCGGAGGCTTTTTTCAGTAGAATGGCCGACCAATTGAACCGGGGGCCCTCAGCGCTCCCAATGGCGAAACCGAGTGGCATGGGGATTAAGTATACCGGATGAAGCAAGCTCAACTTATTGACGGCAAGGAAACCGCCCGGAAGCTGCGGGAAACCGTTGGCGCCGCAGTCAGAAAACGTCTTGAGGCAGGCAAACGGGCGCCCGGGTTAGCGGTCATTCTGGTCGGTGAGGACCCGGCATCAAAAGTATACGTCCGCAATAAATCGAATGCCTGTGACGAGGCTGGCTTTCATTCAGAAAAACACGTACTGCCAGAGGACACGCAACAAGCAGACCTGGAGGCACTGATTGCCCACCTGAACGAAGACGAGAAAATTGACGGCATCCTGCTCCAGCTGCCCCTGCCCAATCACCTCAACAGCGACGCCCTGCTGGAGCAGATCCGTCCGGACAAGGACGTGGACGGTTTCCACCCTTTCAATATCGGGCGCCTGGCACAACGCAACCCACTGCTGCGCCCCTGTACTCCCAAGGGCATCATGACCTTGCTGGAAGCCATTCGCTTCGATCCCTGCGGCAAGGAAGCGGTTATCGTGGGCGCCTCCAATATTGTCGGACGACCCATGTCTCTGGAGCTGCTTCTGGCCGGTGCGACAGTCACCGTGACTCACCGCTTCACCCAGAACCTGCCCGCAAAAATCAGCCAGGGTGACCTGGTGGTAGTTGCCGCCGGCAAGCCGGGACTGGTGAAAGGGGAATGGATCAAACCCGGCGCGGTTGTTATCGATGTGGGCATTAACCGCTTACCGGACGGCTCACTGACCGGTGACGTGGAGTTTGAAGTGGCCTCCCGGCGCGCCGGCTGGATCACTCCGGTACCGGGTGGCGTCGGCCCCATGACCGTTGCCACCCTGCTGGAGAACACGCTCTATGCGGCAGAGCACCTGCACAACTAGCTGGCTTTGAGGCTAGTCCACCCGGGACCAGGTGGTTCCTTCCCGGGTGTCGTTCAGTTCAACACCCTGCTCCAGCAGCCAATCCCGGATACGGTCGGATTCCGCCCAGTTTTTCTCGCTGCGGGCGTTTTTGCGCTTTTCAATCCACTCGCCGATCTCGTCCGCAGAGAGCCCCTCCACCACCCCGCCCTGGAAGAAGGACTCCGGCGATTGTTGCAACAGACCAAGCGGAGCGGCCAGCTCCACCAGGGTACGACCAAGCAGCGCTGCATCTGGATGGTTCTCCTTACGCAGCTGATTGATGTCCTTGACCAATTCGAAGAGCACGGACAGTGCAGAAGGCGTATTGAAATCGTCCTCCATTGCCGACCGGAAGCGGGTGACATAGGATTCGGCCCG
Organism: Gammaproteobacteria bacterium; assembly: GCA_030427465.1. Taxonomy (GTDB): domain Bacteria; phylum Pseudomonadota; class Gammaproteobacteria; order Pseudomonadales; family Oleiphilaceae; genus JADJWY01. Next base: position 11,034 of record JAUIAZ010000098.1, read on the forward strand.
TTCGGCCCGCCCACCAGGAAGAGTCGCAGAATCTGTAAGGCAGTCGGCAGCCCGGATTCCACTCTCTGCATAGATTTCCCTGAGGCCATGATAAAAGCGAGTCAGTGCAGCTTTTGCTTCCCGCAGGCTATTCTCATTGTAATCAAT
>JAUIAZ010000487.1 GCA_030427465.1 Gammaproteobacteria bacterium
GGAGAAAAAATAGCGGACATTTTTTGAAACCCGAAGTGATGTCTTCAATGGACCCGAGAAAAGACTAAAAAAGCCATAATTCCTGCAGTAACCGGTGGTCCACAATGCGACCGTAGCCGTCAAAATCCGCTGCGGAGCATTTCCTGTCCCCAGCCTGTGACAGATGGTTGAAGACTGCTTTATCCGCAAGGCAATCAACAGATGACCAATCTTTCGAAGTTGGTTAACAATTTGAACGGGTAAGGTATCATGTCAACATCTGCCGCCGATTTCAGTCCGTTATCGGCCGCCACTCTCAAAGCAGGCCAAAAGGACTGCCCATAAGGATTCGCTGTGTCTTCCGAACTGTTCTCCTCTCTCCCACTTCGTTCGGATTTGCTTGCGAATCTGGAATCTCTCGCCTTTCATGAGATGACACCGGTACAGGCCCGAAGCCTGCCTCTCATTCTTTCCGGATGTGACGTGATAGCCCAGGCCAAAACCGGCTCTGGAAAGACCGCCGCTTTCGGCTTGGGCTTACTGCAGCAACTGGATGTCAAGCGTTTCCGTGTGCAGGCGCTGGTACTCTGCCCCACCCGCGAACTGGCCGACCAGGTGGCCGCTGAACTGCGCCGGCTGGCGAGAGGCATCCATAACATCAAGATCCTGACCCTGTGCGGTGGCATGCCCATGGGGCCACAGATTGCTTCGCTGGAACACGGCGCGCACATCATTGTGGGCACCCCCGGTCGCATCGAAGACCATCTCAAAAAGGAACGTCTCCTGCTGGATGACCTGAATACGTTGGTGCTCGACGAAGCGGATCGCATGCTGCAGATGGGCTTCCAGGATTCTGTAGACGCGATTGTGGCGCAAGCCCCGCAACAGCGACAGACGCTGCTGTTCAGTGCCACCTATCCAGAAGAGATACAAAGCATCGCCACGCGCGTACTTTGCGACCCGGAACACATCGTCGTGGAGGGTGATCACGATCAGGCGAGCATCCAGCAATTTTTCTATCAGGTCGGCCCTGATATGGCTGATCGCATCAAAGCAGTCAGATTGTTACTGATGAAGTACACGCCCGAGTCCGCACTGCTCTTCTGCACCACCAAAATGGACGCTCAATCACTCTCCGATGAATTGAACCGCTACGGATTCAGTGCGCTGGCACTGCATGGCGACCTTGAGCAGCGTGATCGCAACCAGACTCTCGTGCGCTTTGCCAATCGCAGTGTTTCCGTACTGGTGGCCACGGATGTGGCGGCACGTGGCCTTGATATCAGCGATCTGGATGCTGTCATCAATGTGCAACTCGCCCACGATCCGGAAGTGCATGTTCACCGTGTCGGCCGTACCGGTCGGGCCGGCAGCCAGGGCTTTGCCTTCAGCCTCTATAGCGAACGCGAAAAACACAAGTTGCAGAATCTGGCCGAATACCTGGGGCAGAATTGCGAGCCGAGAACCCTGCCCTCTGAAAGCATCCTGAACAAACCCGTCTACCGCCCGCCGATGAACACACTACAGATTGATGGCGGCCGCAAGCAGAAAGTCAGGCCTGGGGATATTCTGGGGGCGCTTACAGGCATGCAAGGAATAGAGGCAAACCAGGTCGGCAAGATTCAGATTGCAGAGACTAGCGCGTACGTCGCCGTAACCGAGGCCGCTACGAGGAAAGCATTAGAAAAACTGAGCAGCGGTAAACTGAAAGGCCGCTCATTCAGAGTCCGGAAACTGCGGTAGGACCTCGACTGACATCGTGGCTGATAGGATCACATGGCTCGGAAGCATTGGCGTTGGCCAAGAAGCCCCATTGATGTGTATTCTGTCGCGACACATTGGCATCCGTTTCAGGCACAGGTTTTTCAGTAATGACAGTGCATTCCAAATCACCAGATGACTCTCAGGTCAGTACTTTCGACGAGTTTGCACAGCTGGCAGATTACTCCCTGATGGATCAGCTGAACGCCGATCCGGATTCGCGGAATGATGGCATTGATCACCGTCCCCGCCCTGTATTCTCTGGTCATTTCGTACCCGTGAAGCCCACTCCTATAGCAGCCCCTGACTATATAGCCCACAGCGACACTTTCTTCAGTGAACTCGGCTTGAGCAACGAGTTGGTGACGGATGAGCGTTTTCGCCGACTGTTCTCAGGCGATATTTCAGCCGCTGCCCCCCCTATGCGCCCCCACGGCTGGGCCACTGGCTATGCCCTGTCGATTTATGGCACAGAATACACCCAGCA
>JAUIAZ010000488.1 GCA_030427465.1 Gammaproteobacteria bacterium
GGGCTGCGACTTTTTCGGTCGTGGGGCGGAATGCCAGAATTTCAAAGCGGAAAGGCTCACCGGTTTCCCGGTTCACCAGTTTCTGGTTTTTGAGATCCCAACCGGCCGATTTCAGCAATCGAAGTGCTTGTCGCATGTTCTGTCGTATATTCCCATCACCCTGAGTGGAAGGGGGTTCAAAGGCCTCGGTAAAGACCTCGTCGGGTATCTGTCCTTTGAGCGACTGAAGTATTTCTAGCTCTCGACCCTGAGGCAGACCATCCGCCCGGAATTCGGTGTTAGTGAAGTAGCTTTTGGTCCTGACATACTGGTCATAGAAAAGCGCTTTGTTCATCCACTCGAAATCGAGCATGTAGGCGAGCGCCCGTCGAACCCTGGAGTCACTGAATTGCGGGCGCTTGGTATTGAATACCAGACCGGCAGTGGGTTGTGGAATGCTGTGGGGTAGAAGTTCTTTATTGACTTTGCCTTCAGTCATGGCCGGAAAATCATAGGCGGTGGCCCAGTTTTTCGCTTCGGATTCCTGCCAGAAATCGAATTCACCAGATTTGAAGGCTTCAAATGCCACAATATCATCCCGGTAGTAGTCATAGCGTTCGAACTGAAAGTTGTTAAGGCCCTTCTGGCTGGGAAGGTCTTTGGCCCAGTAGTCTTTGCGGTTCTCGTATATTACATATTGGCCGCTCTTGAACTCCGATATGGCAAAGCCGCTGCTGCCGACCGGGATTTCAAGGGTGGGCTCTCCCAGGTTCCGGTCTTTCCACCAGTGTTCGGGGAGAATGGTCAGGCCGAACAGGGCTGCCATTTCTTCGCGGTTGGCGCCCTCCAGAGTGAAGCGAACGCGGTGTTCATCCAGGGTTTCGACACCCGTGACAAACGCAAAGTAGCTCTTGAACTGAGGCACACCCTCTTCTGAGAACTTTTCGAAAGAAAACTGTACGTCACGCGCCCTGATCGGTTTGCCGTCCTGAAAACGTGCTCTTGGATCAATATGAAAGGTAATCCGGGAATAGTCGCTGGCATAACTGATCTTCTCTGCGATCAGCGGATAGTACACGCCGATTTCATCCTCTGAACCGACCAGCAGATTGTCATACAGCCGATCTGAATTACGGGCAGCCACGCCTCGTCTGCCATACCGGTTCAGGCTATCAAAAGTGCCGGTTCTGTATTGCCGGATAGTACCCCCTTTGGGAGCTTCGGGATTGACGTAATCAAAATGCCTGAAACCTTCCTGATACTTCGGCTCTCCGCGGATCGCAAAATGCGCAGTTTCAATGATGTCCGGTTGTTGGGTGACTGCCGCCGAAGCGGGGTCGGCTTTCTGGGTGGCAGCAACCGCAGTTGGCAGACCGGCAATGGCCAGTAACAGCCCGACAAGAATCAGGGTGCTTCGCATGTGTTTGATTAACCTTGTAATGAGTGCGATCCCGTAGTCTGTCTGGAAAACCAGTCTGGTTCAAGACTTCGGCGGGATCTGGTCTAGACTGTAATATATATTACATGGAGAAAGAGATGCCGGTCACAGCAGTGCGCAAATCACCCTTTGGTCTGGAGCCCTGGGTCAAGAAGCTGGGTGAGATGCAGGTGGTTGCGCTGTCCGGTGTCATCTCGGAGCTTAACCGGCTGACTTCCTCGGATGACTCGTCGGTAAATCAGCTCGCTGAAGTGATCATGCGCGATGCCTCCCTGACATCCAAAATCATCCGGGTGGCCAACAGTGCCATGTACAACCCGTCCCGCCTGCCCATCAACACCGTAACCAAAGCCATTGTCCATGTGGGTTTCAATACCGTCAGGGCAATTTGTGTGTCTTCGGTGGTGATGGAAAGCCTGCTTGAAAAGCACCCCAGGAAAGGATTGGTGAGGCAGATGGCGCAGTCCTTTCACGCAGCAGTGCAGGCGCGCAACCTGTGTGAAAGGTTCCGCCCCGATCTGAAGGAAGAGGTTTTTGTGGCCGCCCTGCTGTTGCATCTGGGGAAGCTGCTGATCTGGACCAGTGATTACAGCGTTTCAGACCAGGCTTACGAGCTGGAAATGGCGGGCGCTCCGGCTGCCGAGATTGAAGCCCTGCTGGGTACAACTCCCGAACGAATTACCCGTGAAATTGCCAACCAGTGGCATTTGGGGGACACACTCAACCAGGTCTTGACTCTGGCAGAGTCCGATTTTGACCGCAAGGCAGAGGCAGTGTGGATCGGCGATTTGATTGCCAGCACAGCAGA
>JAUIAZ010000489.1 GCA_030427465.1 Gammaproteobacteria bacterium
GGGGATTTGCGGCAATCGGGAGAGGAGATCGGCCAGCCGCGCATATTCGGGACGAAAGTCATTCCCCCAGATGGAAACACAATGCGCTTCATCAATCGCCACCAGCGCCAGTTTCTGTTGGGATGCCCAGTCACAGAAAGCCCCGCTGACTGCACGCTCAGGGCTCACATACAAGAGTTTCAGTGCTCCTTTTGATGCCGCTTGTCTGATGCTGTCTTCTTCTTCCGGGGTGCATTCGCTATTCAGCGCTGCGGCAGGGATACCGTTGTTTGTCAGGCTGGCAACCTGATCCCGCATCAGGGCGATCAGGGGAGAAACGACAAGGGTCATACCCTCAAGAAGCACTGCCGGGAGCTGGTAGCAGAGTGACTTTCCGCCACCGGTGGGCATGACCACCAAACTGTTCTGAGCGGTCAGACAACGTTGTACCGCTTCTTCCTGGTGAAAGCGGAACTGGCTGTAACCGAAATATTTTTTTAAGGCGGAAAGGACCTGGGTTTCTTGCATGGTGGGAGGTATTTCTCGGGCATCTGGAAGGACGTTTATTCTATCCCAGGCGCCATCAGGACCATAGTATCTTTACCTGCTTCGACAGGTTTTCAGCCAGGCTTCAGAGAGTGTGCGCGTGTTTTGCAAAGGCATCCTGGAGGTGTTGTGCCGATAAATGGATATCATGTTTCCTGACAAGTTGTCTTGCGTGGCTGGCAAGCGATATCCGAATCTCTGCAGGCGTGTTCAGGCAGTCTTCCATCGCCTGTGCCAGCGCCACCGGGTTTTTGGGAGGCACCAGCCAACCGGTTTGGCCGGGCTGGACCAACTCGCTGACGCCGCCAACATCGGTTGCAATGACGGGTGTGTCAGTCGCAAAGGCCTCCATGATGGCAACCGGCAATCCTTCATCAATACTTGACAGCACCAGAGCCTGTGCGCGCTTAAGATATTGCTTCACTTGAGACTGATCTTGCCAGCCCACAAGTTCGACACAATGGCCAAGGCGGCGAGTGGTAATTTCATTTTCCAGATATTGCCGTTCAGAGCCCTCGCCAGCAATGATTATGCGGAAATTCTGGGTTTTCTGATTCAAAATCCCAGCAGCCTGTATCAGGGTGCCGAGATCCTTTTGTGGGCTTAAACGGGCAACGCAGAGCAGCAGAGGTACTTCACTCGGTGGCAGGTTGCTGACAAGCGCCCCTCCATCTGCGGGTGTTTCTTCCAGCCAGAATGAATTGAGCCCGCAGGAAATCAGCAAGATCCGTTGGCGCAGTGTTGGGAAGCGGGCGATTAGATCTGCCTGGCCCTTTTCCGAAATGGTGATGATGAAACGGGCATTTTGGAGCTTGAGATCCAGATTCAGAGACAGATTGGGATCAAATTCGTGAGGGCCGTGACAGGTTACGCTGAAGCTGATGCCCGAGAGAATATTGGCAAGAAAGGCAACGTCGGCAGGATTGGTTCCAAAATGCACGTGTACATGTTGGCAGTCAGTTTTACCCATCCAGCGAACGAGCCGACACGCCTGCGCAAAGTAGGCAAGATGTGCGACCCAGCGTTGATCCGCTCTGCTTGCCATTTGCAAACATAGAACCAATGCCTGGCAGGTGCCCTTGGGGTATCGGGCAAACTGCTGCAGGACCGAGAAAGCCAATGCGATCGGTGATGACAGTAAAACACGGGTTCTGCTGACTTCTTCCCGGTCCTCCTCATCGACCAGATTCCTGTCGGCAGCTCGGTGGCTGAAACGAATTACCTCATGCCCCAGGGCTTCAAGAGCCCGTATTTCACGACGGATAAACGTATGTGATGGGGAAGGGTAGCGATTGGTCAGGTAGGCAATTCGCATGAAAACTACTGGCTTTTTACATGACCCCTTCGAAAGAGGAAGCTGAGGCTCTCAGTGGCTGATTATTGATACTGACCACCGCACCCAGTAGCTTTTTCATGGCTCTGCGGTGGCCCTTCTCACCCGCGGTCCTGAATTCATGATCCAGGTTAGCGTAGGCGCCATTTTCCCGGATTATTTTGAAGTCCTCATGTTTTTCAGGATTCTTTTTCAGAGACCGGACCAGTGGCGTGCCCGACATGAGAAGCAGGCGATTGAGCATGACGCGTTCAATACTGTCAGAGTGTGACTCGAGGAACTGACGACTGTCTTCAAGATCATCCGGCACTTCTCCGGGATAACCGGTGATCATGGTGACTCGGCAGGAGATACCCGCGTCTGC
>JAUIAZ010000490.1 GCA_030427465.1 Gammaproteobacteria bacterium
CCGCAACGCCGGCTCCGACTATGACAGCATCCAGATCCAGGGTGTCAGACATAAAATACGGCTCTTGTTATTAAAGGGCGCATTATAGACTGCTTTCGAGTAGGGTCTAAAGGCGCTGTTTGTTCCGGTAATATTCCGGTATCCGCCAGGCCAGACCAGAAGGGAGAGGTGCTTCGTTTCATGAACCGTTTTTTTTACACGCTGCTGCACTATTTCCTTTTGCCCCTGTTGTTGATCCGGTTGTTTCTGAGAAACCGGCAGTCGCCCGGATATGCCGAGCGCTGGTGGCAGCGCTTGGGTCATGTGCCGGGCCGGGCCGAGAATGCGCCCAGACCTTTGTGGATTCATGCGGTGTCTGTGGGGGAAACCATAGCCGCCAGGCCGCTCGTAGAGGCGCTGCTCAAAGAAGAGCCGGGAACACCGCTCATCATCACCGGGATGACTGCAACAGGGGCCGAGCGTACCCTGGCATTGTTCGGTGAGCAGGCGACTCATTACTTCGCACCCTATGATCTGCCGCACATCACGAACCGGTTTCTGAAGCGATTGCAGCCACGTGCGCTGCTGATCATGGAAACTGAAATGTGGCCGAACTGGATTGCTGCATGTGAGGCCAGGCGGATTCCGGTAGCCTTGTTGAATGGGCGGATGTCGGAAAAGTCCGCAAAGGGTTATCTGCGCTTTGCCCGGTTGACTCGCCCGATGTGGTCATCCCTGTCTTGGGTTGCGGCTCAGTCAGAGGCTGATGCGCGGCGCTTCGTGCAGTTGGGGTGCGCGCCTGAGCGGGTGTCGGTGACGGGCAGCATCAAGTATGACGTCAGCATTCCGGAAGGATTGCCGGAAACCCTAAAAGTCTGGCGTGATTCACTGGCACAGTCCCCTGTCTGGGTCGCCGGCAGTACCCACATCGGGGAAGATGAGCTCCTGCTGGCGGCCCATGCTGCCTTGCTGGAAGCCTACCCGAAGTCACTTCTGATATTGGTGCCCCGGCATCCCGAGCGTTTTGCCCGGGTGGCGGAACTCGCTGCGGATCAAGGCTTTGCCGTGCAGCAGAGAAGCGTGTGTGGAGATCAGGTCGCGGCATCCACGCAGGTGCTGATCGGTGACACCATGGGAGAGCTTCTGACATTTTATGGTCTGGCAGATTGGGCTTATGTAGGGGGCAGTCTGGTAGAGCGGGGAGGGCAGAACCCTCTGGAGCCGGCACTGATGGCGAAACCCGTCATCATGGGCCCCTGGCAATACAATTTTGAGCTGATCTGTGCGCGTCTGACCGAGGCGGGTGCTTTGATGACTGTGGAATCCTCTGAGCTCCCGGAGGCATTGCTTAAGCTGGCGGGCAGCCCTGAGCTGGTCGGTCAGAAAGGGTTGGCAGCCGCCTCAGTGGTGGCCGCCAACCGCGGAGCCTTGCGACGGATTATGGCAGGAGTTCAGGCACTTCCTGCGCCTCCGAGCCACTCATGATGCGGATAGGAGCAGTCAGCTGGGCGTTGAGTGTCTGGATGTCTTCCATGGACAGCTGGCCTATCGTCTGTTGTAACTGCAGCCGGGTCAGGATGAAGTCATAACGGGCGTTGGCGTAATTACTCAGAGACGTGAAGTACTGGCGCTCCGCATCGAGGACTTCAACGATGTTCCGGGTGCCCACATCATAGCCCGCCCGCGTGGCTTCCAGTGCGCTTTCGTTGGAAATGGTTTCCTGAAGGCGCGCCTGAATGGACTCCGAGTTGGTCTGCAGGGTGCGATAGAAGCTGCGCAACTGCAGGCGTACATTGCGCTGGGCTGTCAGCAGGTTCTGTTCGGCCTGCTCAACCTGGAAGCGGGACTGTCTTGAACCGGCAAAATTGGCGCCGCCCAAATAGATAGGCTGGGTCAGGCTCAGGCCAATGACCCCTTCCCGGGTCTCGTCATCCTGCGGGCTGGGGCCATTGAAATCGTTCCAGCCATAGCTGGCTTCCAGATCCAGTGTCGGGTAGAACGCCGCTTTCTTGGAGTCCATGTTCTCGCGGGCAGCCTTGAGCTGAGCCTGGGCTGCCTTGATGGTCGGATTGTTCTCGAAAGTGATTTGCTCGATTTCCGGCAGCGGGCGCAATGAGTCCGCAGAGAGCTCCGCTTTTTCATCCAGCGGGTGAATGTTCTCGATGAACTTGCCGGTGATTCGTTGCAGGGCTTCCAGGGAAACGTCCAGCTGGCCCTGTGCATTGATGCGG
>JAUIAZ010000099.1 GCA_030427465.1 Gammaproteobacteria bacterium
TCTGTCCGGCAGGTTGTTAAAGACACTCTGCACGAAGTTCTCCAGGTAGTTTTCCTGCTGAAAGTGGCGGGTTTTCTTGCGAAGCCCGGAAGTGCCCGGCTTCTGGTCATCAAAGGGTCGGGTGTCAAGTGTCTGCACGATGGGAAAGGTCATGATACGTCCTGTCAGGGTAAAGCGTGGGTCCATTATAACGAGCCGGTCGCAGCATGCCAGAGCTCAGACGGGAACGCTGTTCAGTGCCCAGAGGACCACCGCATAGCGCGCACCCTTGCCGACTCCGGTCAGGAGTACGAAGGGAATGAAGTGCACGCGCATCACACCGGCGACAAAGGTCAGCGCGTCCCCGCCCACCGGCAACCAGGACAGCAACAGCGTCCATTGCCCATACCGCTGGAAACGCTGCTGGGCTTTCTCCAATTGCTGCTCCCTGAAAGGGAACCAGCGCCGGTCCTGATAGTGCAACAGATAGCGGCCGATCAGCCAGTTGACACAGGCGCCACCGGTATTACCCACTGTGGCAGCTGCCCAAAGCCAGACCCAGGCAATGTCACCGGTCTGGGCCATGGTGATCAGGATAATTTCGGAATAGAAAGGCAACAGCGTAGCGGCCAGGAAAGCCGAACCCGCCAGAAGCAGCAGATCAGGCCACATACGACCGGGCAGCGCTGATCAGTGCAGCAAATATTCGCCTTTGCGCGCCCAGGTAGGGCAGATACTCGGGGTGCCATTGCACTCCCGTGATCCACTGGTCACCGTGTGATTCAATCGCCTGCACAAAGTCATCCAGATCGCGTCCTACGACCTGCAAACCAGCCCCCAACCGATCCACCGCCTGATGGTGAAGGCTGTTGATACGAAATGACTCCCGGCCCGAGTGGCAATCCATAATCCTGGCCAGCCGGCTCTGATTTTCAATCCTGAGCGTCTTGCTCGGAAGTATGGAGCGCCGGTTGGAGGTCAGGTGACGCTCTCCACGAATATCACCGTAGAGACTGCCCCCGTGAACCACATTAATGAGCTGGGCACCACGGCAGATGCCCAACAGAGGAATGCCTTTTTTCAGTGCCTTCTCTATAACCGCTACTTCAAAGGCGTCACGCTCCGGGTCATATTCGGCCAGTTCATGATTCTCTGCGCCATACAGCGTGGCATCAATGTCATCCCCGCCTCCGATCACCACGCCCTGGCAATGTTCGTCCAGCTCTTCCGTACTCCCCGGTATGCGGTGCAGCGGCTCAGCCCCCAACACTCTCAGTACAAAGGAAGTCGCCCACCACGCTGTTGGTAGCCGGGTTCGAGGCCCGGTCACTACAATGACGGGTTTTGCAGCCATGCTGTCACCTTTTTGTGCCATGGGTCGAGAATATCCGGTATCAGACTCTGGGTATGCTTCAGGAAGGCATCACAAACCGAGCGCAGGCGTGCCGGATCAGATGCCAGTTCCTCAACAGCCACCCACTCGTTCCATGATTTCCAGATGCCCCAGTCCGGGTTGTCTATGTCACAGTCGGGCAGGCGGTAGTGGAAAGTCGGTCTCGGCTTGACGAGCTCGCTTTTCACCACCTTGCGAACTTTCTTCTCATCCAGATGGGTAAAGAGTGGCAGCATGTCGAGTGCGCGGTTGCGGCTGGGATTGAACCGCAGGTAGTCGCTCATCAGCGTATCCAGATCCGGCTGATAGCCCGCGACCAGAATGTGCTGCTCGTAGTTTTTTTCGAAGGGCTTGATATAGGGAGACAATCGTCTGCTGAGGTCAGTCTGCTCCTGCTCGACAATCCAGTCATGCAGACACATGTATGCCTGCAGATAACTCAGGAGCGTACCGGCCTGCATGTCCGGCACCTCCGGATTCAAGTGCACCCCGAAGGCATAGAAGATTGATTCAAAAGAACCCTGGGCCCCGATTTCGTGCAGTCGCTTCACCACCGGATCCAGCGAGGGGAGGCTTGTAAAGGGAATGGGGGGCGTCACAATTTCCAGCGGCACAACCACGCTTGAAACACTGTTCAGCGCCTTGCCGGCCAGTTCATCCAGCAGATCCCCGGTATCCTGCGCCTGCTTGCCGATCTGCTTGAGCAGGCTGAAATCGACTTCTACGCGAAACTCCCCGAAGGCCCGCGTGTTGATCTCCCATTCGTAAGGAGAGGTGGCCGTGACTTCGCCCGGAAAAAATTCAACGATGGTATCCACCAACTCGTTGATCTTCGGGCCAATCAGTTCTATTTCCACGCCCACCCGACGTTCCTTCCCCTGATGGTTTTCTAGACGGGTTGGCTTGAGATAATGACTGGACATATGGCTCCTCCTGAACCAGACCTTATTCCTGCATAGAATAACAAATTTCTCATGACACCTATGAGAAAGCTGAAAGCCTTACGAGAGTTTAAGGCCTGAGGTTCAGTCCCGGGCCCGGATTTCCTGATCCCCGGGCCGGTCTGCCACCGAGCTGATGATCTGCCTCAGCCAACGATGATCACTGTTATTCTGCAATAAAGGACTCCAGGCCATTTTCAACTCAATCGGAGGAATCGGGAACGGAGGCTCACGCAGTACCAGCGCCCCATAACGGTGCGCCAGCGTGGCCGCTTTGGAGGGCAGCGTAGCGATCAGGTCATGTTGCTGCGCCAGCAGCGTGGCGACCTGATAGTGGCGGGTGAATACGCTGATATCCCGTTTCTGCCCGATACGGGCCAGCGCCTCATCGACCCAGCCCAGGCGCTGGACATCCTTCGGGTTCATACCAACGCCGACACCGAAACCTGTCTTGCTGACCCAGATATGTTTGGAGCGCAGATAGTTTTCCAGAGTGAAATCAAAAACCAGAGGATTCTGCACGGACAGCAGGCAACTGAAAGTATCCGTCCATAAGGTGCGCTGGTGAAAAGACTGTGGAATGGTGTCGAAGCGGTTGATTGCCATATCCACCCGTCCCTGCTCAACATCCAGAAAGGTCACATCGCTTGGCGTCACCACATCCAGAATGACATCCGGTGCCTCCCGTCGCAGAACACCCAGAACGGCAGGGATGAGAGTGGCCTCTGCATAGTCACTGGCCATAATCCGGAAAACGCGGGAACTCTTGGCCGGATAAAAAATCTCGGAGGGGCGCACAACCTGCTCAATTTCCGAGAGCACCTGACGAATCAATGGCTGGATCTCCAGGGCCCGGGCGGTGGCAGTCATGCCCTCGCTGGTTCTTACCAGCAGTGGATCCCCGAAGAGTTCACGCAGGCGCTTCAGGCTGTTACTGAGCGCAGGCTGGGTGATGCCCAGGTGGTTTGCTGCCCGTGTCACGTTTTTCTCACGCAGCAATACATCCAGGTAAACCAGCAGGTTCAGATCGATCTGGCTCAGATTCACAGAATTTATACCTCGAACAAAAACCATTGATATCATTTATTATAGCGGGAAGTTCCGAGCCTTATCAGGTTCTTGGACTATACTCGGTAAAACGGGCTTCGGATGTAATGTAGACATGTCTTCCATAACGATTACCGCGATCGTTGGCGGCGGCATCATCGCTGTTATACTGGTGGTTTACCTGCAGCAGTACCGCCAGCGGGCTGCAGACGCCAAACGTCGCATGGTCAACACCCTGCAAGACCGGCACCGGCAGTACTCACTCATGGCCTCTTCGCTGCCTGCCCCTTTCATCTCACCCGAGGTCAAAGCCATTCTGGCCAAGCGGGCCATCGCGACGCTGGAGGAGCTGGGACAACTGGGCTCTCCCTCCGAATACCAGGACCAGATTGAGGAATGGAAAACCTACGCCGACAATGCCGGCAAAGAAAACCAGACAGTCAAGCCGGCAGTCAACGGGGCGGCGGTACAAGAAATCCGTCGCCTGTTGAAGATACTTTATCGCTTCATCGAGTCACAGATCAAAAAGGGGCGCCTGGACAAGGCCAGTGGTGCCCGGAACCTGGAGAACACGCTGTATCTGATCGGAAAAGTGCTGGCTGATGCGCATGTGGTAAAAGCCAAGTCTGCACTCAAGGCGGGACGTTTCCGTGTCGCCATACATCACTATCATGACGCAATCGCGGCATACAGCCAGATTCCCAACAATGCTCTGGCCAAGAAAACGGTTGTACTGTACCGCCAGCAGATCAAGGATCTTGAGAAGCAGGCCACAGAAGCCCTCGAAGCCAAGAGCGGGGCAACCAAAGCATCAGCCGATGACAAGTTGTCGGCACAACTCGACGACATGGTCAACAAAGAGGATACCTGGAAGAAAAAACAGGCCTATGACGACTGACGTCGAATCACGCATGACCTGATATGTCACTCATGAAACGCAAACCTGCCAAGCGTTTGAGAAACCAGGGCCTGTCACTGCGGCTGGCCCAGAAGACGGTCATTGCGGCTACACTGCTGGGTCTGGCCATCGGGTTTGTCCAGGTTCTGTTTGATTACTACCGGGTACAGGAGAACCTCAGGGAAAGCATCAATGCTGCACTCGATATCAGTGAGGTTCCCGCCATACAGATTGCCTACAACCTGGATACCCGCCTCGCCAGTGAACTCGTTGACGGCCTTCTAAAACACAAAGCCATCGTCAAAGCCGAGATCCGGGACGGGGATGACAACGTTCTGGCCCTGCGGGAACGTGATCTTTCCAGCGGCTCTTACCGAAGCATCAGTGATTCCCTGCTGGGTGCCACGCGCGACAACTTCGTCACCAATCTAAGCATCGATTCACTGGATGGAGTGATTCTGGGCAAGCTGTCGGTCGTTGTCGACACCTATCCCTACGGCTTCCAGTTTCTTCAGAGGGCCCAGGTCACGCTGCTCAGTGCCGTGCTCAACAGCCTGCTGCTGTCAGCGATCCTGTTCATCATCTGCCACCTGTTTCTCACCAAGCCGCTGCTGCGTGTCATTGCTGCCAGTCGCAAGGTCAACCCGGAAGCCCCGGAGAAAACCCGCCTGCCACTGCCGGAAGGCCACGAGCACGATGAGATTGGTGACCTCGTCCGGGCCACGAACTCCCACCTGGGGCTGATCGACCTCAATCTCGACAAACGCAGACAAGCCGAAGACCAGCTCAAACTCTACTCCGCCGCTCTGGAGCAGAAAGTCAGCCAGCGCACCCATGAAACCATGGAAAAAAATGCCGCCCTGCTGCGCTCCAACCGGGAACTTTCTGTGGCCAGGGAAGCCGCACTCAAGGAAGCCAGGGCCAGAGCCGACTTCCTCGCCAACATGAGTCATGAGATCCGGACGCCCTTCAATGGTGTTCTGGGCATGATCAGCCTGGCGCTTGAAGAGCCTCTGACAGACCGGCAGAAAGAACAACTCGGCATCGCCCATCGCAGCGGCAAGGCTCTACTCGATCTGCTGAACGATATCCTGGACATATCCAAGTTTGAATCCGGCAACGTCAACCTCGAGAGCATTCCCTTCAGTTTCCGCGATCAGGTAGAGGACACACTGAAGTTGTTGGCACCGGGAGCTCACGGCAAACACATTGCGCTATACAATGACATTGATCCGGCCTACCCCGATCAGGTATTGGGAGACCCGACACGGGTGCGGCAGGTCATCAGCAACCTGGTAGGCAATGCCATCAAGTTTACCGACCAGGGGCATGTGCGCGTCCGTCTGCACTACAGCCGGTCGGGCGAAACCTGTCTTGAGATCGAAGATACCGGCATCGGAATCCCACAGAATAAACTGGAGAGCATTTTCAGCCCCTTCTCCCAGGCGGATGCTGATATTACGAGGCGTTTCGGAGGTACGGGACTGGGCCTGACACTGTGCCACCAACTGGTCAGTGCGATGCAAGGCCACATCGAAGTACAGAGCGAAACTGGGAAAGGCAGCCTGTTCCGGGTGCGCCTGGCGCTTGATTGTGTACAGGAAGCCACCCCGATCGATTTCAGTGAGAGTCTGAAAGAGCGTCGTTTCCATCTGATTTTCAACGCTAAAAACTGCAATCTGGATTATCTGGAAAAACACTTTTCCAGCTGGGGACTGGACACCGTATGCACCCGATACCACCCGGACCAGCGACCGGACTTCCTGCAACATTCCTTCGATGCGAACGACCTGATCTTTATCGACTCCCGACGTTTCGCCGAAGCAGTCGCGGGCAACGCCTCAATCCGGCCCGGGCAGGTCATCCTGGTGGCGAAAACCCATATCCCCTCTGACCCGGACCTTTTGCGCATGATGAAGGTCTCCCACCTGCTGATCGCCCCACTCAGTCGCCACGGGCTGATCAACACACTCAACCGGTTGGATGAAGCACCGGCACAAGCCCGCTCCACTGAAGGTCACAAGACCGCTGCGCTTCACCGGGCCCGGGTGCTGCTGGTGGAGGACAATCCGGTCAACCAGATGGTAGCCAGAGCCATTTTGAACAAGATGGGGTTTGAAGCCATCATCGCCAACAATGGTAAAGAAGCCGTTGACGCCGTGCTGCAACAGCGCTTTGACCTAGTGCTGATGGATTGCCATATGCCCGTGAAGGATGGTTTCGCCGCAACCCGGGCCATTAGGGAGTATCCACAGTTCGACCGACTGCCGATTATTGCCCTGACCGCGAATGTTCTGCATGGTGACCGCGAGAAATGCCTGGCCGCAGGAATGAATGACTACATGAGCAAACCTTACGAAAGGGAAAGCCTACAACGCATGCTGGACAAGTGGCTTTTCCAGCCGGTTAAGGCCTGAGTCACTCTGCCTGGCGGCTATTGGCCACCGATGCTGACGGATTTGAGTTTCTTCAGAAACTGACCAATTTCACGGTGCAGTATATCCAGATTATCAATCCCCTTGTCATGCGCAGTGCACAGGAGCACCTCCGGCACCCGGCGAGCCTCTTCTTTCAGAGACAAGCCTTTGGGGCTCAGGCCTACCATAACCCGCCGCTCATCTGCAGGGTCTCTCTGACGCTGAAGCAGGCCAGCCACCTCCATACGCTTCAACAGGGGTGTCAGCGTGCCACTATCGAGACACAGACGCGTGCCTAGCTCCCCCACACTCAAGGTAGTCGGATGCACCTCCCAGAGCGCCAGCAACACCAGATACTGTGGATAGGTGATGTCCAGCCGTTTCAACAAAGGGCCGTAAAGGCTGGTTACCTGCCTGGAGGCGGCATACAGCAGAAAGCAAAGCTGACGGTCGAGCGCCAGTGGGCCATCTGCCGTGCAAGAGCCTTCGGGAGGGGCAGACATCAGGCTGATTCTGCCAGCAGCTTTTCAATCGGCTTGGCCAGTTTTTCCGGCTTACTGGTGGGTGGAAACCGCTCCACCACCTCTCCCCGCCGGTTCACGAGGAACTTGGTAAAATTCCATTTGATCCCTTCCGAGCCCAAAGCCCCACGGGCCTCTGTCTTGAGAAAACCAAACAGCGGATGCGTTGCGTCCCCATTCACGTCTACCTTGGAAAACATCGGGAAACTCACCCCGTAATTCTTCATACAGAAAGACGCGATCTGTTCATCACTGCCCGGATCCTGGGATAAAAACTGGTTACAGGGAAAGCCCAACACCACCAGCCCCTGGCTCCGGTACTTTTCATACAGTGCTTCAAGCCCTTCAAACTGGGGCGTAAATCCGCACTTGCTGGCGGTATTCACAATAAGAATGACCTGCCCTCTGAACTCCTCCAGTTTTCTGGGCTGTCCCGTAATGTCATTGGCCTCGAAATCATAAATGCTCACGCCTTATCTCCAATGGTTTTCCTTGATTAATATTGTGCACAACATAATTGTTCGCAATGTTTCTATCAAGCCGACTCATCAGGCTTGAGCTCCAGGGAAGCTGAGTTGACGCAGTATCGCAGTCCGGTCGGCGCGGGCCCATCTTCGAAGACATGCCCCAGATGGGCATCACAGCGCGCGCACAGGATCTCTGTCCGGATCATCATGTGACTCATATCGCGCTCTTCCGCCACTCTGGACCCATCAACCGGCGCATAAAAACTCGGCCAGCCACTGCCCGAGTCATACTTGGTATCCGATCGAAACAGCGCCTCCCCACAGCAGCGGCAGACATAAGTGCCGGGTGTCTTGGTGTCGCAATACTCGCCTGTAAACGGCCGCTCCGTCCCCTTCTTCCTGGTGATCTGATAAGTCTCATCATCCAGCTCGGCCTGCCACTGGGCATCACTCTTTTCAACTTTGCTCATCACTTTGCCCCTTTTTCGCCACAATTCTCACAGATTTACGTGAAATACTTCACTGGCAGATTTACGAACGAATCTCTGCTTTACTAAACTGTAGCGCTTTGTCATTTACCGGGCCAACTCATGCAAACCATCCGCAAGTCCAACAAACTCCAGCACGTCTGCTATGAAATCCGCGGGCAGGTGCTGCAGGAAGCCAAACGGCTCGAAGAAGAAGGCCATCGCGTCCTCAAACTGAATATCGGCAACCCGGCTCCCTTCGGCTTCAACGTCCCCGAGGAGATTCAGCAGGATGTTATCCTGAACATGCATCAGGCGCAGGGCTATGCCGATTCCAAAGGTCTGTTTTCCGCGCGCAAGGCCGTCATGCACTATACGCAGCAACTGGGCATAGAAGATGTCGAAATCGACGACATTTATCTGGGCAATGGCGTCAGTGAGCTCATCGTCATGGCCATGCAGGCCCTGCTGAACAACGGTGACGAAGTACTCATACCGGCACCGGACTATCCGCTCTGGACCGCCGCCGTAACGCTCTCTGGAGGCCGCGCCGTGCACTATGTCTGCGACGAGCAGTCTGACTGGTTTCCGGATCCTGATGACATCCGTGCACGCATCACTGAAAGGACGCGGGCCCTGGTGCTCATCAACCCGAACAATCCGACCGGCGCGGTGTACTCGCGCGAACTGCTGCAGACCCTGGTAGAAATCGCCAGAGAGCACAAGCTCGTGCTGCTGTGTGATGAGATCTACGACAAGATTCTGTATGACGGTCACCAGCACATCTCCGCCGCTTCACTGGCTGACGATCTGCTGTTCATGACCTTCAACGGCTTGTCGAAAAATTATCGGGCTGCCGGCTACCGCGCCGGATGGCTCATCGTCAGCGGGGCCAAACATCGTGCCACCGACTTTATCGAAGGTCTGACGATGCTCAGCTCAATGCGCCTGTGCTCAAACGTACCGGCACAGCTTGGCATTCAGACCGCATTGGGGGGTTATCAGAGTATTAATGACCTCGTGGCCCCCGGTGGTCGCCTATATGAACAGAGAAACAAAAGTTATGAATTGCTGACATCCATCCCCGGCGTCACCTGTGTCAAACCCAAAGGAGCCATGTACCTGTTCCCGAAACTGGATCCGAAACGCTATCCGATTCAGGATGATGAGCAACTGGTTCTGGAAATACTCAGACAGGAGAAAATCCTGATGGTTCAAGGCTCGGCATTCAATATCGAAGATACGCAGCATTTACGCCTGGTCTTCCTTCCCAGGGAAGACGAGCTGGAGACGGCTATCGAAAAAGTCGGGCACTTCCTTTCCCGGATGAGTCGCTGACTCCATGGCGCAACTGCATATTGAAGAGTTCTGCAGCGATGCCACACGGATACTGCTGCAGCTCTACCAGATGTTCCCCCGCCCCGGAACGGTCTTTGTCGAGGACATCAGTGGCCCGGATACGCCCGATGAGTTCGGAGTTCACAGCAAACGTCACCTCGCCTGCCTGGGGACCATGATCTGGCTTTCCGAAGAAGGCTATCTGCGCTTTGGCGATACGATCCGCCAGGAGGCCATTGATGAAGCCGTTCTCACCCGGAAAGGCTTTCTGATGCTGTCGGCTTCGGCACCGACAGCCTCTAACCTGCTCCCGGAACAGACCCAGGCTGAGCGTCTTGCGGGGCTTCTGCGAGAGGCAAGCTCCAGTGAACTCGCAAGCCAACTGAGAGCCCTGTTGATGCGTTAACGAAACGTAATCCCCCCCAGCTTGATTTTGACCAGAGCAATTCATACTTTCCACAGTATCCAACGGTTTTTCGGAAACGACTAAAATGCTCAGAGTTCTCCTGTTTCTCGGTACCAACATCGCTGTGATCGCGGTTGCGAGTATCACGCTTAACTTGCTGGGTGTAGATTCCTATCTGCAAGCCAACCAGCCCTACGGACTGAACTTTCAGTCTTTACTGATTTTCTGTTTCATATTCGGCATGAGCGGCTCACTGGTCTCGCTTTTTCTGTCCAAATGGATGGCAAAAATGAGCACCCGGACCCAGATCATCGAGCAACCCCGTGACACCGCAGAAAAGTGGCTTCTGGAAACAGTCAGGGAACTTGCAGATGAGGCGGGTATCGGCATGCCGGAGGTCGGCATCTTCCCGGCCATGCAGTCCAACGCTTTCGCCACGGGCTGGAATAAAAACAATGCTCTGGTCGCGGTCAGCGAAGGGCTGCTGCGCCGTTTCAGTCATGATGAAGTCCGCGCTGTGCTGGCGCATGAGATCGGGCACGTTGCCAACGGGGACATGGTCACCCTCTCCCTGATCCAGGGAGTGGTGAACACCTTCGTCATGTTCTTTGCACGGATCATCGGCAGCATTGTGGATCGGGTGGTTTTCAAGAATGAAAACGGGCATGGCATTGGTTTCTTCGTGGTGACCATCGTTGCAGAGATTGTCCTCGGCATTCTGGCTTCAACCATTGTGATGTGGTTCTCGAGGAGACGCGAGTTCCGCGCAGATGACATGGGGGCCCGGTTGGCCGGAAAAGGCGCCATGATCTCAGCTCTGCAAAGACTGAAGATGGAGAGCCAGGTGCCAGACCAGATGCCGGATACCCTGACTGCCTTCGGTATCACCAAAGGCCAGCGGGAAGGCTTCAAAGCCCTGTTCTCCAGCCACCCCCCTCTGGATGACCGCATCGCTGCCCTGCAGACAATGCGCTGACTCGCAAGGGCTACCGGATCAGGGCTCAGCTTGCAGCTGAGCCCTGATCTGAAGCAGAGGCTTCATACAGGAAGGCCGCCAGCAAGAGCTGCGCTGCCTCTGACAACTCAGTAAACTGCAGCCCGGTCAGCCATACCCGTTGCCCCTCACTCTGATCCACTGGCCTGCTTCCCCTCACTTCGCACCTCAGCCCGACCATCTTGGTCACACCCGCTGCGGTCAGACGACACC
>JAUIAZ010000100.1 GCA_030427465.1 Gammaproteobacteria bacterium
GAGTATCCTTCTGGCCGGCTGACCTTAATGTGGACTTTGGGTACGAACTGCCCTTACTGCTGAGTGGCAATGCCAACCCGGTTGGCAAATTTCCGGACAGGGCCCCGAGTCTCGATCAGGTGTGTAAAGAGCTGGCACTTTCTCGCTCAGCCTGGTTTAGCGTCAACGAGTCCAAGGGTGTTCTCTATTACAGCATGCTCGTTGGGCGCCTGCTGGTTAAGGGAACCCTTTCTGCCAACAACAATAACAGCATGAGGCTTTGGATTAATCGAAGAAACGGGGTGCAGTTTGCCGCGAATCGTGACAGAGCCAGCGTAATGTCCCGAGGTGTCAGGGTTTCGCATAAAGGAGTTCGGGTCGTCGATGGAAATGCCTTCCGTCAGTATGAATCGAATCACTTCTTTAGTTCGGGTGAGTATGCCCGTAAATTGCAACGATCGACCGGCAACAAGGCTGCGTTTTCGAACGGATTAGATGAAGACCAGGACGCGTTTTCAGAGTCGCGACCTGAAGAAGAGCAGGGCTTGCTCGATACTGTGCAACAGTACCTTGATTCTGAATTTGAAAAAGAGGAAGAGACGGCACGGGCTCTGGGTGCGTTTACCTTTACCCGAGTGGAACCTGAGGCGCGGCCGCAGTTGCAGCGCATCTATTACCGGCTGACATTGGTGCCTGCCGACCATAAGCGCCTGGTTAATCAGGGCCCTGGTATGTTGCAGCTCGGTGAAGCAGAGGAGGATCCGCTGACGGTTGAAGTCGCTGACCTGGAGCCAAAAGGGGGCAAGCACCAAATTGTGATTGCGATTCGCAAGCAATTGGCACGTGAGGACATTCCTGCCAGTGGCAATTTGTATTTGCAAGCGTCCGATGTACAGAAAAAAGTTCGGGAGGCCGTGCTTGAAGAGTTAGCGGATGGCACTGCGCTGAACCCGTGGCTGCTTCCAGTCGCTTCGGAAACCTATGATTATCCCCGTTTCGCACCCAAAAAATTTGACCTGCCGGAAAGTGAGTATCCGCCAAACCCGTCGCAGGTAGAGGCAATTTTTCGGGGCGCGGGCTCACCCGACTACACGCTGGTTCTGGGGCCCCCTGGTACTGGAAAAACCACAGTCATTCTGCGCTGGGTTGAGCATTTCACCAAAGCCGGTCTGCGGGTTCTGATCACCTCCCAGAACAATAAGGCGGTGGACAACGTACTCGAGCGCCTGGCCGAGGAAAAGGGCGTCGAATGCGTACGCCTGGGTAATGAAGCCAAGGTCAGTGACTCTGTCATCAAGCTGACCATTGACCATTTCGCGGTTGACCTACAAAAACGCTTGACCGCGCAGTTGGACGAGCAGATTCAGACGAACCGGGCTTACATGACTTATCACGAGGCTCTGGTCGCCGTTCTCACTCGTCGCCATGCCGTGTTGACTCAGCCCGCCTATCGAAAACAAGTGAAGGGGTGGCAAAAACTTCAGACGCGCCTGGAGCGAGAAGATTCAGAGCAGAAAAAGCGTGCTCTGGACTACCAGGATGCCCTGCAGACGATGAGTAAAGAAGAGGATTGGCTGCGTACGCAAGGTTCCGTGGTCGCTGAAATGCTGCAAAAACCCTGGTGGCACCCCGACCGCTTTCTGGTTGGTCCCTTATTGCGCATAAAGCTTGTCTGGCAACATCGGAAGCTCAAGAGCGGCCACAAACGCGTTTTTACCAAAAAACTGGCGCATGACCAGAAGGCCGGCGAAGTTGCAGAAATCCGGGAGAACGTTGAGTCAGCCCGCGCGGAGCTGTCAGCAATGATGCATGAAGATATGGGAGCGCTCCCTGACCCGGTGACGACGGCTTTCAAAGAACTGCCAGCCAGCGACAACAATGCCTACAGTGAAGGAACTATCGCCCAAGCCTTGGCTGAGATTGACCGTAAATTAGAACTTGCACGCAAACTGGTCGAAATCCAGGAGCGCTGGCGCCAGACCATACAGGGCGAAGCACAGGATGCCCTCTTTGATACGCTTCTGGCGATGGTGAATGTGGTTGGGGCCACCTGTATTGGGATAAACACCAATCGGCAGTTCAAAAATCAGCCCTTTGATGTTGTGATTGTCGATGAGTCGGGCCAGATACAGATTCAGAACGTCATTGTTCCGCTTTCACGAGCACCCCGGGCCATATTGGTAGGAGACCACAAGCAACTACCACCAATCGTCGACAAAGACCTGATGGCCGAGCTCGAAGAGCGGGATATCCGCACGGATCTGCAGGAAAAAAGCTGGTTTGAGTGGTTGTGGGAAAACAGTCCTGAAGATCGCAAATCCATGCTGGATACCCAGTTCCGCTGTCCCGCTGTGATCAGCGACTTTGTCTCCGACGCGTTCTATGAAGGGAACTACCATGCCGGTACCGGGATGGAAAAAAAGGAGCCACTCTTTGACTACGTCAACAGCCCTGTTGTGTTCGTGGATACATCCGGCTTGCCAGGCCCGCAGAGAGAGGAAACCACCCGACACAACGGGGAGCGTGAAGAGGTCATGCACAACGCAGTAGAGACCCAACTGGTGCAAAACATACTAAAGCGCGCCATTGAGGCAAGACCTCAACTGGCCGATGACGGAGAGATTGGCGTGATCGTGCCGTATGCGAATCACGTTAAACACATACAGGCCACCTTAAGGAAAGCAGCTGCGGATCCGGCCATTGGTCGTATTCGCACACCGTTGAAAGACCTGGTCGCTTCCGTAGACAGCTATCAGGGGCAGGAGAGGGATCTGATTGTTCTGGCCTTCACGCGCTCCAATAAGCGGGGAACCGTGGGTTTTCTGGCAGATTGGCGGCGCCTGAATGTGGCCATGACCCGAGCCAAGAAACAGCTCATCATGGTGGGAGATTTTTCGACGCTGGCGCGAAAACCGCGATCCGAAGAATCCACGGATTACGAGTTCAAGCAGGCCATGTACAAACTGCGGGCTTTCGTTAAAGCCCGTTGTCTCTACGTTCCAGCAAAGGAGTGGCTCGACTGATGGCCAATGCAGCCAAGCCAGGCAAGAATCAGACAAAAAGAAAGGCAAAACGCCTGTCGCCGCATGATGTTGCCAAATCTCTGGTACAACAGGGTGAGCACATCCTATACCTCCGGCAGGGCCTTTATCCCATTATCGAAGTTCATGTCACCCTGCTCGAACGCAGCCGTGAGCAGTTGGGCGACCTTGAGAAGACTGTACTGGAGTTGGTAAATGCCGGATTCCGGGCGCCCGATTCGCTGGCAACCGCGATGGGGATGGGAACTCCCCAGTTACTTGGCTTCCTGCGTGAAATCGTTGGCAAGGACTTGCTCTCTGACAAGCCCGATGGACTGTACCTGACACAGCTTGGTCACATGACCCTGGAGCATGGTGCTGAAGTCGTTCGCGTGCAGCGCAGCTTGCTACTCTGTGCTTTCACCGGAAGCCTCCTGCCTCGTCGACTGTATGAGTCTGAGCGTGTGAGCCTTGATGAGATTCCTCGCCGCGTTAACTACAGCGTTCTCCTGAACCCGGAACAGAGCGTAAGTCTGTCTTCGCTGAAACTGGAACATATTGAAGATCGCTACGCCGTGAATGTACCCGATAAAGCCCTTACTGTGGAATCACTGGATGAAGTCAGGCCCTGGTTTCTCAACCTGTTGGTGGCTCTGGTCAGGGGCAAAGACCAGTCGGAAAGAGCCTTTGCAACTGACGGTCATGCCATTCTGCAGATTTCAGACACACAGCTTTTGCGCGACTGGCTGGAGCCACTGGGTTATTCCGCCGGAAAAACACCGGGTGCCACGCTGGTTGAGATCGAAGAAACTCTTCTCGGCATGGGGTGTGAGGCGCAGGGTGATCTTGACGGCCTGGGCAATCCGCGAATAAAAATACTGAGGGTCAGACCTGAATTTGAACCGTGCAAGATTGGTGATGTGCCTGCCATGCGCTTCCTGGGGTCGGAAAACCAGGCACCCGTTCCCATTATGCGCTTTCCACCTACGGGACGGGACTTACTAAAAGGGCGAACCTTATCCCTGATCAATCAGGATCAGACTCTGGCCTTGCCCTTGGCACAATATCACGAAGCGACCCGGTTATTGGCCGGATACCTTCAGATACCTTTCAAGCAAAGACCTGCAACCTTTCTGGACTACCTGCTACAACAGTCGTCCGGGCTTGCTGAAGCCATGGGCGGGCTGTATACACTGGCTACACGTTTCGGGGATGGTCAACTACGTAACAAAGTTAACCAGAAAAAAGAGCAGGAAGCCGAGTGATAGAGGAATCAGATAGCCTACCAGCATTGACAGGGCTTGAGGCATCTTTCATTGCGCTTCTGCAACAGGTCAGTCTGGCGACACCGCTACCCATGCTGAGTGCCAGAAGCCGATGGCGTCATCTGATTGAGGTGCTTCTGGGTCATGCACCGGTTCGTGGCGGCAGAACCCGCGATTTTCCCTTTTCTGAGCAGCGCGAAATCAGTGCCAGGGTAGGAGAGGCATTGATGGGTTGCCAAACCAGGTTTCGGCCGGGCCAGGCGAAGAAAGTGGGCACATATAGGGCTTATGACCTGGTTGTTGCCCTGTTGTTGCTGGAAACCTCTGTGGCCCAGTCTGAGGCGAACCTCGGTGATGAGAGTCATTTCAGCACGGCGATCGTCGTCTTGCTCGAAGAACTGTTTTCCGGGCAAGCCGCCTTACGCCTGGCATCACTGCTTGGTGTTGCGGCGGAGGGTGTGGAGGTATCTGCCCGCACAATCCGGCAGTATCGGCGAGAGATACTACGGCCAGCCAAAGTGCTTGCTACCCTGGCGGCAACAGACCCTGCCGGGCTGAACGGGCAGCCCCTCGGGAATTACCTGACAGAGTACTACGGCTTACGTCCGCGCGAGACTTCATTCCTGGATGAACGGCAAGTCAGCCTGGTTTACCTGAAAGCCCGACAGGTTCAGCGTTTTCTGGATGCCTGTCGGCGCACGTTTATTCAGCGCGGCGCCAGCTACTGGTGTTCTCAGGTGACTGCGCGGGTCCGCGACTTTTTGTTGACCCTGGAAAGCCGGAATCTTTCCCTGCTGATTGACTGTGACTCGGTCACCGTCATGGTGGCCTCTCCTGAAATGTCCTCAGCAGGAGAGCTTGCCGATCTGGTGGACCATTTTCTCCTGGATCCGGTTGATAGCAAACAGGTGAACCGCGATTTTATCGCGCGCTATTGGCCTCGCCTGGATCCCTATTTTCAGCAGGCAATTAGTGAGGAAGTACACACGGCCTCAGTATTGCCCATGCTGGGCTTCGATGTCAGGGTGGGTCGCAGCTTGTGGTCACTACTGACCGAGCGCTTTTTTACCAAGCAGTCAACACAGGATGCTGGAACGACAATCCACGACTGGAGCCCTCCCTGCTCAGCGTCTGAGGATAAAAACGATAGGGTTTCTGCTCAGGATCCGTCTGGCCAATCCTGTTATGGGTATTCAGGACAAAGGCGATTTAGTAGTGATGCTCATGCAATGCCCATCTGGTACAACCCGAGTGGCCGTCAGGCCTATGGTTGGGCGAGTACGGTCTTCAGCCTGGCCGGACTGGCTTTTAACCGGCTCACCATAGAAGCCATCGAAGAGCGAATGCGCGACAAGGGCGTAGCAGATATTGTCTGTGCCAGAACACAGAAAGAGCTGTTGCAGCAGACTCGGGTTAAAGAGCAGCCGGAAATCAGTTTCCTGAAGCTCGATGGGGATGCTATTGGCGCCGAGTTCGCGCGGATTTCACTGATTTGTCGGCCTGCCCTGAGTATCGCTCTTGAGACTGCGATGCGAGAGACTTTGCTAAATGCACTCGCTCTGATTATTCATGAAGAGGATCTGACGACAGCACCGGCGGATCTGATCTACTTCGGGGGTGACGACCTGCTTCTGACGCTACCTCATGCTTACACGCCTAAATTTCTGGCGGCCTTCGAAACGTGCTGGATAGCCCATGGTGAGTCACGGGCCTTACCGGAGATGACCTTCACATTCGCCGAGATTATTGACCGTCCGCAGTATCTCAAGGGGGCTGTTTCCGAGGAGGATGACCTGAGTCTTCAGTCCGTTAATGAATTGCTCTTTCTTGCCAAGCAACAGCGCAAGGCATCAGATATCAGTCGGTTACACGGCCAATCCGGCGTTCTTCAAGGCCTCTCAAGGCGTTTAATCACTTGAGTGGAAGGACTGGAATATAGCTCATGGAAGCCAGGAACAAATTTAACGTCAGACGCCTGTTAAAGGGGATCAGGGTAGGTGTTTTACTGATCTTGTGTGTTGCCCTTCAGAGCTGCGGTGTTTTGCAAAAAGCCCATTGCGAGAAAATCTTGTGTGCGCCCACTGCGGATGCCGAACCGGGTGTTATCAGCTACTCCCCGACGATAGAAGCCGGGCTGCTGCGCAGAGAAATGGTCAAGTGCTCCAAGCTACAGTCAAATGGCGATTATGGTGGTGCAGAAGCCTGCATGAACCGTGTCAGGGAATTACTGGACGGAACCTATAACCTGAAAGCTGAGCAGTTTGAACACCCCGAAGATTGGCCTGAAGACCAATCCGTTATTGATCGGGTCCAGCTTGAATGGGTTGCCATGAAAGCGTCGTGGTTACTTGACCTGCGACGGAACTTTGAGGCCTATCGAGTCGTAAGCCAGGGGCTGCAATATACCCCCGAGAACGGTTACTGGATGCGTGAAAAAATACGACTCCACAGACTTGCGGGAATAGCGGCTGCTTTTTTTGGTGATCTCGAGGTGGCCCAGCATCATGTGCGGGTTCTTGAGCGCACTTTTGTCGATAAAAAAGCGCCCGTTGCTGAAGAGATCTCGAGAAATTTTGCGGTGGCGGATATCTACATGGCCATGGGCTCTTACCAGTCCGCCGATGCCGTGGCCCGTCGTAAGGTGGTCAAGCCACAAAAGAAAGAAAGCCTGTTCGACCTGGCATTGAACACCTACATGCTCACCCAGGGGGGTGGAAACTTTTTGGACCGCACCATGCAGGTGAGCGGAGTGCTGAGTAATGTGGGTGCGATTTCCGGCAAGCAGAAAGAAACCATATACCGGTTTAAAGATTCCTGGATCAAACAGCGTAAAGGCCTACTCGAACAGGCCGCAACAGGTTATCGCCGGCTGGCCGCAGTTTCCGGCTTCGAGGCCAATTATCCCGGACTCTACATGAGCGTCCAGAGAGATCTGGCAAAAATCGCAATGCAGCAAAAAGATCCGGATTCGGCCATCAATCATTACCTACTGGCGATAGACCGGCTGGAAAAGTCCCGCCGCAGTTTCTCCGGTCAGGCCGCACAGATTGCTTTTCAGTCAGACCATAGCGGTATGTATTCAGAGCTTATCGAGTTGCTGGTTGCTCGCGGGGATTATGCTAAGGCACTGGAAATCGCGGAAAGAGGGAAGTGTCGGGCCTTGGTCGAAGCGTTGGCGGACAGGATTGATCTGTCAGGTCAGGCTGAAGGCTTTCTGACCAGAGTCCCTGAGTTTTCGGTGAGTCAGTTCCAGCAATCACTGCCTCCGGATCAGGCCGTTGTGTACTTCTACGCATCGGATACCGCTCTGTATTCCTGGTCACTGACCCGGCAGAACCTGAGCTTTCACGAACACAGGATGGACAAGATTGCACCAAGGCTCGCGGCTTTTCTGAGAGACCTGAGGAACCCCGGAAGCGAGGGCTACTTTCTGCGTTCCCGCTGGCTTCACGAGCAGCTTCTCGAGCCTCTTAAGCTCGCAGGTACAGTCAGAAAAATCTGGTTTGTGCCAAGCAGGGAGCTGCACTATTTGCCCTTCGCGGCATTGCATGACGGGGCGTTTTACCTGATAGACAATTTTGAGTACAGCGTGCTGCCCAACCTGTCGATCCTGCAACTGCTGCAGTCCTATCCCACCGAGCCGGAAAAGCGCGGCCTGGTGCTGGGTAACCCTGAAAGTGATCTGCCATCACTGACCGACGGGGAAGAAGAAGCCAGGCAGATTACCACTTACTTTGATCAATCCAGAGTTCTGCTTCGCCAGGATGCCAGTGAAGCGCAATTCCGGAATCTGGCCACAACGCACAATGTCATCCATATTGCCAGCCATGCGAGCTATCAACCCTACAGCCCTATGAACTCCTCGCTTTCCCTGGCCAGGGGGGAAGGGCATGACGGTCAGCTGACCCTGGCGGAAATCTACGGCCTCCGGCTGAACGCGGAACTCGTGACTCTGGCCGCCTGCGAAACAGGCACACTGGGTTACCGTGAAGGCGATGAAATCATGGGTCTTAACCGGGGCTTCTTATATGCAGGAACCAAGCGGGTGATGGCCAGTCTGTGGCAGGTCAGTGATGAAGAAACCGCCTTACTGATGGAAGACTTTTATCGAAACTGGCAGCAGCAAAGCAGTACCGCCGCCTTGCAACTGGCTCAACTCAGGCTCAGGCAGCGCCAGCCCCACCCCTACTATTGGGCCGCATTCCAGATCAATGGGCTTTAAGCGGAGGGCAGATAAATGAGTGGCTACTTGAATAGTGTTCTCAAGCGGACCTTGTGTCTTTTTCTGCTGAGCTTTGCTTCCTCATCACTGGGGCAGGAGTCGGAGCCGATGGGCGTGGTCATGGCACTCAACGGCAAAGCCTGCCTTCAGGAACTCAAACATTGTCGTGAACTGAAAACCGGAGATGAGATTCCGCACGGCACTGAAATCTGGCTGGAATCAGGTACATTGCGACTTTTCGATTTAAGCCGCAGAGCAGTGGTTGATCTTTCTCCCGGAAAACATAAAATGATCAGCAATCATTTGTGGGAGCAGTCCGCCTCATCGCAAGCGGCTCAATTCAAGAAGCACCTGAAATCTGTGGTGCCGGAAAAGTCCCGGCTTCCTGTGGTTCGCAGTGCACTGCATCCGGCCTGTTCGGTCAACCGAATCTTCCGTAAAGAGCCAGACTGGCTCCGTGCCTGTCTTCGTAAATCGGTATCGGCTCTGAAAGGCTCGCACGGTGCCGGTTCTTTGGGTGAGCCCGTTTTGCCGCAGTTCTCATTTTACCGGCGTTTCCCTGAGGTGAATCTGGAAGGCCTTATTCTTGCCTCGGAGAATTTTTGTGGAAAGGCGGCTGAGTACAAGCAAAGTCTGGATGAGGGTCCTGTTTATCTGATAGTGACTGATGCCCAATACCGCGTTTATGGTTTTGCGAGCACCCCGGCGGAGTGTGTCGCCGAACTGGAACTGGCCCTCGAAAGCCTCTCTGAGGCGCAAGACCTGATGAGCGCAGAGGAGCAGGCGATCGCCAAAGCCGAAGTCCTCAAAGGTTATGGCTTGTTTTATGAAGCCATCCAGGTGCTGGAAACGCTACCGTGATGTGACGGATTCTGCCTCAAAGGTAATACGGACTTTCGGAGAGACGGCAGGGCGTAGGCCCGTGAATGCCCTGGCCCCGATGAATACCTCAATCCGGTATTGCAAACCGGCGAACTCGGGAATCCGGTTGGGCCAGACCAGCTCAGCCTGTTTCAGGGATGTACGCAGGTCCCTCTCATATTTTTCGAGTACACCGGAAAGCAACTGGTTCTCCAGTCGTCTCTGCTCGTTGAAGGCCTGAACCTCACGACTGAACTGGGCCAGAGTTTGTTCCCGTTCCTGTTGTTTCTTCCACAGGTACTCCAGCAGACGGCTCCAGTCACTGGCGGTGTAGGAGGTTTCAAAAACCGGCAGCATTGATTTTTCGAACCGGGGAGGGGCAGGCGTCTCAGTCAGCACGGGTCTTTCCGTACCTGGCCGTACTCTGAGAGAAAGCGAGCGAGTCACGATCTGTTCCACCGCCTCCGTACTTAAACCTGGTGCGAATGTTTGGCCTTCTACCTCAATGGCCAGCCGCGAGGCGAAGTGTTGCACCATCTGCTTATTGTGGCGATGTTCAATCTCCAGAAGACGCAGCTCAAAGTCGGAGTGGAGGCTGGGAATAATTGCGGGAAGATTCAAGGGGCGCGCGCTCAGCTCTCTTATCTGTTCGAGCACCAGAGTCGGGCTATGCGCCTTTGCGGCCAGATGCCAGGCTTCTTCACTGGCGGTTAGCCAGAGGGAAGCATCGAACTCGGGTCTGAGTATTGTTACCGGGTTGGCTGTCGGATTGAGGAAAGCCTCAAAGCGCTTTTCCTTTTCGCAGGGAACCCGACCCAGGCCGATCAGGGTAACCCGGCAAAGATCTGGCCGGTTTTCCGTCTTTTCAACGGTTACTGGAGTCTTGGGCCTGTCCAGCCGGATCATGCCATTGCGGGTGTTGATGTCAGCCCATTGCCAGCTCCCATCCCGTTCTACCAGATCCGCATACAGCACTGGGTCACCAACCCTTGCTGCGAAGCTGTTGCTGGGAGCAGATAGCGTCATCAGCAAAGCCAGGAAAGCGGTCTTGCACGGTAGCCTGTTCGAAATAACGGGCAGTCGTTTGATCGTGTTCAATGGGTAGACCTGTTCACTGCGATTCAATACACCGGATTATGGAACACCTCGCGCCTGTGCGGCGTGAACGGGTGCCGGTAATTATCGTAAACAACTGGTGCAGCAAGCCTAGTTCAGCATAAACAGGGCCGTCATGCTGCAAACATACAGAATCACTGCCCCCCATTTGAAAGCTCGCTGCGCGTTTTGCAAGCGAAGCGATAGCGAGCGTGCGCTGGTAGCAAGATAACTGTCCTGGGCAGGCTCTTCCGTTTGCCGGATGGCAAAGCTCACCCACATATTCAGTATTTTGCAGCAAGAGTGCCCAATGAAAAACAGCAGGGCAGCGGCCAGCAGTCGGGAATGAGGACTGGGCGCAGCCATGAGCATATACATCAGGTAAGCCGCAAACAGGCCAATAAAGAGGGTCAGAAGGTTCCCGGGTCTCAGCAGCGCTGCTGCTGAACGGCATTTCTCGCGCAGCACGCGGTACCTCCAGGTCAAACCCATGGCCTGTGTGCGCAATACCCTGATTACATCTGTCAGTGCCATGAAATACTTCCCTCCCGTGATTAATCGTTGGGGGGAATATGACCGATTCCGAAGTGGATCATCGG
>JAUIAZ010000491.1 GCA_030427465.1 Gammaproteobacteria bacterium
GCGGTCCCAGATGCAGCGGCCGGACATGGCCCGTCAGGAAGCTCAGCGCTCAGACGGGATACGCCCGGATGCATTGCGACCTGACTCCCTTCGGACAGACCGTACCCAGGCGACCGAAGCACCGGGCTTTGGCGAGATGCTCAAGCAGGCAGTGGATTCAGTGGCTGAAGTTCAGAGTCAGGCCGGAGACCTGCGGGAAGCCTACGTGGCCGGTGAACCCAATGTGGATCTCGCCCAGGTCATGATCGCCGCGGAGAAATCCTCAGTCGCCTTTACCGCGTTGACTCAGGTCCGCAACAAGGTAGTTCAGGCCTACGAAGAAATCATGAAAATGCCGGTTTAACAGAGTCTGCCTGTTGGCAGATTCAGCAGTGGTAGGAAAAAGATATGGCGAGCGTTCCAGCAGAAATTAATTCAGGTGGCCTGGCCACTGGCAGCAGCGGTGATTCCGATCTGGTCGAAAACAAGAGCGACCTTCTGCTGGGCTTCAACAAGCTGTCCCTGATCCGGCAGCTGATCCTGATGGTCGGGGCGGCTGCGAGCATCGCCCTGGGTATTGCCATCATCCTCTGGGCCAACGAGCCAAGTTATCGACCCATATTCAACGACATGTCCGGCTATGACGCACTGTCGGTATCGGACATGCTCCAGCAGCAGGATATCCGCTTCAAGATCGAGCCTCGCTCAGGGGCGCTGCTGATTGCCGAGGAAGACATTCATCGCGCCCGCATGCACCTGGCCGCAGCAGGCATCACGGAAAACAAAGGCGTCGGTTTCGAATTGCTGGACCAGGAAACCGGTCTGGGCACCAGCCAGTTCATGGAAAGCACCCGTTATCGCCGTGGCCTGGAAGGTGAGCTGGCCAGAACCATTGCCAGTCTGCGCAATGTGAAAAGCGCGCGGGTTCACCTCGCGATTCCCAAGGAAAGCGTGTTTGTGCGCGATAACCGAAAAGCGTCTGCCTCTGTTCTGCTGGAGCTGAATGGCACGCGCACCCTGAATGCCGCTCAGGTGGAAGCGATTGTGAACCTGGTGGCGGGGAGTGTACCGCGCATGGCCAGAGAAGATGTCACCGTGGTCGACCAGGCAGGCAGCCTGCTGTCAGCGAATACGCTCAGTGAAGAAGAGAAGCGAACCAGTCGCGAATTCGAATACGCCCGGCGCATGGAAGAGGTCTTGCTGCGTCGCGTGAACAGCATACTGGAGCCGATTCTCGGGTCCGAGCGTTTCCGGGCCGAAGTGTCTGCCGATGTGGATTTCACAGCGATAGAACAGGCCGAAGAGATCTTCAATCCTGAACAGCAGGCCATCCGCAGTGAACAGCAGATGGGCGTGCAGCGCGGTGGCAACCTGGAAGGTGGTATTCCCGGTGCCCTGAGCAACCAGCCTCCGGGGGCTGCCAACGCGCCTGAAGTGGCGGGTCAGGGAGGCGCAGCCGGTGCCGAGGAAGAGGCGGTGACGGATATCCGTCGCGAGTCGATCAGAAACTATGAAGTCGATCGGACCGTGAGCTATATTAAACATCATCAGGGCAAGATCCAGCGGCTGACCGTTGCGGTGGTAGTGGACGACATCAAGCGCGTGAACCCGGACAGCGGAGCCATGGAGTTCCAGCCCTGGCCAGAGGCAGAACTGGAGCGCCTGGCGGTGCTGGTGCGCGATGCGGTCGGCTTTTCGGCGGCACGGGGTGACCGGGTCAACGTGATCAATACGCCCTTCATGGCAGAAGATATCGAGTTTGCCGGTGAAGAAGCACCGATCTGGGAGCAGGCCTGGTTCCGTGACCTGATCAAATGGGCGGTGGCCTTCCTGATCGTGCTGGTACTGGTGTTTGGTGTGATCCGGCCGACCTTCAAGAACCTGACCAGTAACGGGTCAGACGTCAAGGATCTGGCACTGGCCGGGGATGAAGATGGTTTGGCTGAACTCGAGCGACTGTCAGAAATGCCGGAAGAGAATATTGGCCTGAGTGCATCCGATGAGTTTATGTTACCGGGTGCCTCTGAGGGCTATGAGAAACAGGTGAATGCATTGAAAGGGTTGATTGCGGAAGACCCGGGTCGTGTAGCCCAGGTCGTCAGGCAATGGGTAATGGCAGATGAGTGATGAGCAGAAGGGTGCCGGCAAGGGAAAAGTCAGCCGCCTGGAGTCGGCTGCCATCTTGCTGATGTCTCTGGGTGAGGC
>JAUIAZ010000101.1 GCA_030427465.1 Gammaproteobacteria bacterium
GTAGCAGGAGTAGTCCGGCATCGGAGGTGATGTGTCCGCCGGAAAATTGAGCAATAACCTGGCGTTTTTGGAGTGGCGAAAAGGCAAGGGATTCTGGTAGCATTTTGTCCAACGGCGAGTGTGTTTGTTTGAATGTCTAAGCAGCTGAAATTCAAACACATTTCGCCGTTTTTTGTTAGTGCTTCGTGAGAAATCCGGGCTAGTACGCTCTTAAAAACTATCGAGGGCGACAGCATGACCAAGCCAAGTGAACGCGAGTAAGGTCTTGAAGAATTTGTTTGAAATCGAGCGCGAAGAATACAGACTTGGTATCATCAAGAAGTCTCCTAAGCTTGTCTCTCGCGAACGAATACGCCAGCTTGAGGCCAGCGCACTACGAAAGATGAAAGATAAAAGCCAATCAGGAAGCAATGACGCGCTTTGAAAGCTATCTGGAATAGCACCGGGGCTCGCAGGGGGCAGGGGGATTACAAAATCGCACAGCAGGAAGCCACTCACAGATACCCATTATCGAGGCTATAAAGCTAATGATGAGTCTGTACCCCCCCTTTTCATGCCTAACGTGTACTAGCTTAGGCCTTATCGACAATAGCTTCCAGTATTCGTCCTGAGGCTTTCCCATCGCCATAGGGGTTATGGGCTTCAGACATCCTCCGATAGTTGATATCGTCGCACAAGATCTGAAAAGTGCTCTTGATGATTTTATCGGTACTGGTGCCAACCAGCATCACGGTGC
This sequence comes from Gammaproteobacteria bacterium, assembly GCA_030427465.1. GTDB lineage: Bacteria > Pseudomonadota > Gammaproteobacteria > Pseudomonadales > Oleiphilaceae > JADJWY01. Next base: position 737 of record JAUIAZ010000101.1, read on the forward strand.
CAGCCTCCACCGCCTCCGGACGCTCTGTGACCGCCCGGGTCACTAGAACGGGCTTGCCAAATGATGGTGCTTCTTCCTGAATGCCGCCAGAGTCCGTGATTACCAGATCGCATTTGTCCAACATCCAGACAAAGGGCAGGTAGTCTTGAGGCTCAATGAGTAGAATGTTGTCACACTCGCCTAGCGCTTTTTGAACAGGGCCTCGCACATTGGGATTGAGATGGACCGGGTAAACCAATAACCAGCTGGGTTTTTGTTCAGCGATGGCCTTCAAGGCGGCGCAGAAATCGATGAAGCCTTGACCAAAGTTTTCCCGACGATGACCGGTGATCAGAATAAAACGTTCTGGTTTGGCTAGGATGCGCTGAATACAATGGCTTGGGAGCTTGGGGCTCCAGTCTTCGGGCGAATAGCCCGCCAATTTGTCACGAACAGAAACAAGCGCGTCAATAACGGTATTGCCTGTGACCCATATCTGAGCTTCGGGAACGCCTTCCCGAAGGAGATTTTTTTTGGCGGTTTGAGTGGGGGCAAAGTGCAAAGTGGCTATCCGGCCAACCAATGACCGGTTCGCTTCTTCTGGAAAAGGGGCTGACAGGTCTCCAGTACGCAGGCCGGCTTCCACATGACCAACCGGGATTTGCAGATAAAACGCCGCCAGCCCTGCGGCCATGCAGGTTGTCGTGTCTCCATGCACCAGCACGAGGTCAGGCTTAGCATCTTTCAGCACATCCCGAAGCCCAATTAAAACCTTGCTGGTGACTTCAAATAGGTCCTGATTCGGCTGCATGATGTCCAGGTCGTAGTCTGGGCTGATTTCGAAAAGTTCCAGCACCTGATCCAGCATTTCTCTGTGTTGTGCGGTTACACAAACCAGACTCCTGATTCCTGGTTCGGACTCGAGTGCTTTTACGACTGGCGCCATTTTGATGGCCTCTGGGCGCGTACCAAATATGCTTAAGACGCGCTTTTTGGCTTCCAGCATTACTTAATGACCCCTCGGGTATCGATAACAATCTTCTCGCTGAGCCTCGACGCCGACAGATTTTTAAATGGCGTATGGTCCACGAGTACGACGATTATATCCGCGCGTTCCACAGCTTCATGAACGTCCCACAACTCGAACTTCGGATGGCTCTTGATGTTCGGCTCACACACAATGACCTCTCCGATGTTCTGGGAAATAAGGTTTTCCACGATTTGGAGAGCTGGTGATTCTCTCAGATCATCGACATTCGCTTTGAAGGACAGGCCAAGGCATGCAATCGTGGGGTACTTGAAACGCTCGGCTTTACTCTTGATTTTCTGGATTACCCAATGCGGTTTGCTGTCGTTCACTTCCCTGGCTGAGCGGATGAGTCGGGACTCATTCGGATTACGATGAATAATAAACCAAGGGTCCACGGCAATGCAGTGACCGCCAACACCTGGTCCGGGCTGAAGGATGTTGACTCGAGGGTGGCGGTTGGCAAGAGAAATCAGTTCCCAGACATCGACGTTTTCGTGATCACAAATCAATGAAAGCTCATTGGCAAAGGCGATGTTGACGTCTCGGAAAGAATTTTCTGTCAGTTTAGAAAGCTCTGCGGTGCGGGCATTTGTCTCAAGAACCTGTCCGCTGACAAACTCGCGGTAAAAGCTTGCGGCAGCAGCGGTTGCCTGGGCATTTATTCCGCCGACTATCCGGTCATTTTGCACCAGCTCGATCAATATTCGCCCGGGAAGTACCCGCTCAGGGCAGTGGGCAACGTAAACATCTTTTGATACGTCATGCCCTCCTTCGGACAATATGCGTGCCACCGTTTCCTCCGTCGTGCCTACCGGGCTTGTTGACTCCAGTATCACCAGGTTCCCTGGCTTAATGTGTGGAACCAAAGCAGCAGTCGCTGCTTCGACGTACTCAAGATCCGGGGTGTGCCCGTCCTTGAACGGCGTAGGGACCGCTATAATAAACACATCAGCTGGCTCTGGTTTCAGGCTGGCCTTAAGATTTCCGCTGTTGACTGCGGATTTCACTAATAGGTCGAGATCAGGTTCTACGATGTGGATTCCACCGTTGTTAATGGTGTTGACTATTACTTCTGATACATCGACACCAGTTACTTTGTAACCTTTGGTTCCGAGTAGAGATGCTGTTGGGAGCCCGATGTAGCCAAGGCCCATAACACAAATGTTACGGAAGGGTTCTGACATGATATTGATAACTCACGGAGACGTTTTTCTAGGTTGGCTTAAGGAAAATGCGCTATAAAGATGTGTTTAATATTTTGATTAATGGCATTAACGTATCTTTTGACGAGATGCTTGTAAAGCTATCATTTCGGGCATAAAGACAGCTTGGAGTTTTTGTCGTCCACTCTGTTATAGTTGTGTGTCATTAGCAGTGCCCGAAATGCCTACCAACCAGGATCAGCAGTAACAATGATAAAAAACGGACTTATCTGGTTCTTCAACATTCCCCGCGAATACAAACGTGTGCTCAGTGTGGTGGGCGACTCCCTGCTACTGAGTTTTGCGCTATGGGCCGCTTTGTCGCTGCGCTATGACGCCCTGTACGTTTTTTCGCCGGAGCACCTCCTGATACTGGCGGGTGTCATTCCGCTTACGATCATGGTGTTTGCCCGCATCGGTCTGTACCGTGCAGTCATTCGGTTTATGGGGCATCAGGCCATCGCCTCCGTATTCTGGGGGGTGCTGGCGTCAACACTGCTGCTGGTGGCGGCCAGTTTTCTGGTGCAGGCAGATATGCCCCGCTCGGTTCCGCTGATCTATTGGACACTGGCGATGGTGCTGACCGGCGGCAGCCGAATGGCGATCCGTTCGGCGATCCATCTGTTTGGTCGGAAGATCAGACCGGATAAAGAGCCGGTCGTGATCTATGGGGCCGGTGCCGCCGGTTGCCAGTTGGCTACGGCCCTCATGACCGGCCCTGAGTTCCATCCTGTGGCTTTCCTGGATGATGACAGTGCGAAGCTCCGCACCATCGTCAAGGGCTTGCCCGTACACTCACCGGCCGAGTTGGGCCAACTCATCGAAAACCGCAAGGTCCAGCGGGTCTTGCTGGCTATCAGTAATGCCAGCCATGTCCAGCGCTCCCTGATTCTGCGTTTTCTGGAAGACTTTCCGGTCAAGGTTCAGACCATTCCCGGGATGGCTGATCTGGTCAAGAATCCGGAGGCCATCACCCAGTTAAGAGACATTGATGTCGAAGATTTGCTGGGGCGCGACCCGGTGCCGCCCAAGGATCACCTGCTTGAGAAAAGCACCAGAAACAAGGTGGTACTGGTCAGTGGAGCCGGGGGCTCAATTGGCTCTGAACTCTGTCGGCAGGCGGTTCAGCAGGGGGCTGCCCGGCTCGTCATGGTGGATGTCAGCGAGTTTGCCCTCTACGAAGTGGATAAAGAGCTTCGGCGTTTGATTGAGCAGACCGGTAGCCAGACTGAACTGTTGCCAGTCATGGGTTCTGTCCAGAAAGAGCATCGCATGGAGGTGGTCATGCGCTCCTATGGGGTGCAGGTGGTCTATCATGCGGCAGCCTACAAGCATGTGCCTCTGGTTGAGCAGAATGTTGTCGAAGGGGTGCGGAATAATGTGTTTGGCACCTGGTTTGTGGCAGAGGCAGCCATCCGCGCGGGTGTTGAGTCCTTTGTTCTGGTGTCTACCGACAAGGCGGTCCGTCCGACCAATGTGATGGGAGCTTCCAAGCGCTTTGCGGAGCTGGTGCTGCAAGGTATCAGCAATCGGGCACCCGGTACGCGCTTTACCATGGTTCGCTTTGGGAATGTCCTGGGGTCTTCCGGCTCAGTCGTGCCTCTGTTCCGGCAGCAGATCCGTGAGGGAGGGCCGGTGACGGTGACTCACCCCGAGGTTATTCGCTATTTCATGACCATCCCTGAGGCGGCGAGCCTGGTGATTCAGGCAGGGGCAATGGGTCGGGGTGGTGAAGTGTTCCTGCTGGATATGGGGCAGCCGGTCCGCATCGCTGATCTGGCCCGAAAGATGATTCGCCTGATGGGGCACGAAGTGCGCACAGCAGAGCATCCGGAAGGCATCGATCTGGTGTATACCGGATTGCGTCCCGGGGAGAAGCTCTATGAGGAGCTGCTGGTGGGGGATAACAGCGAGACCACCAGCCATCCGCGCATTATGAAAGCACATGAAGAAAGCCTGGACTGGGCGGCGACCCACAGCTTGCTAACCTCGCTGGATCGGGCTTGTCACCACTTCGACTGTAACGCGGTCCGGGATGTGCTGCTGCGGGCGCCGCTTGCCTATCAGCCAGAGTCTGATTGCGCGGACTTGGTGTGGAAAGAGACCGGTCAGGTGCAGCTGTTTGTAGATGATGATGGCGAGGTGGGTACCAAGCTCGCGGGATAGGCTGCATTGGTTTTCTTTGCCAGATGCCTGAAAGCAGGCAGGCATGCATGGAATGGACTACACTTCGGGCATAAGTTAAGGATTCCAGAGAGGAAAGTGTGAGCATTCCCAAGTTCGGTGCCCGTAGCGGCATTCTGACCCTGACCATCAAAGACAAAGCGGTCCTCTACGCGGCTTACATGCCGTTTATCGAGAATGGCGGTTTGTTCATTCCGACCTCGAAAAGCTACAAGCTGAACGATGAGGTATTCCTGCTGCTGAACCTGATGGACGAACCGGACAAGATTCCGGTCGCTGGCCGGGTAATCTGGATTACGCCAAAAGGTGCCCAGGGAAATCGGGCAGCGGGGGTGGGTATTCAGTTCAACGGTCAGGATGAAACCGCCAGAATAAAAATCGAAACCTATTTGGCAGGAGCGCTTGCATCTGACCGCCCAACGCATACCATGTAGCCGTTCCCCTGTTCCGGCTATAGGATGCACATGTTTGTAGATTCCCATTGTCACCTTGACCGTCTTGACCTGAAACCTTTTGATCAATCGCTGGATAAAGCACTGGATACCGCCAGATCCCGCGGTGTCAGCGGGTTTCTGTGCGTAGACATTGATCTGGATAACTTTGAAGCCGTAAAAGGCATCGCTGAGAGTCATGCCGACGTCTGGTGTTCCGCAGGTGTGCACCCCACCGCAGATGATCATGGCCCTCTGGATGGAGAAGTCCTCAAGCAACTGGCCCGTTCCAGCGATCGGGTGGTTGCCATCGGTGAATGCGGGCTCGACTACTTCCGGGGAGATGAAACCCGTGAGCTTCAGTTGCAGAGACTGGACACTCAGCTCGCCGCCGCGCTTGAACTGGATCTGCCGGTCATCATACACACGCGGGATGCCCGCGAAGATACCCTGGATCGCTTGCGTCCCTTTGCGGATAAAGGCGGGCGGGGTGTGCTGCACTGTTTTACCGAATCTCTGGAAATGGCCCGGGCGGCCATTGATTTTGGTTTCTATATTTCATTCTCGGGTATTGTGACTTTCAAGAACGCGGCAGAACTTCAGGCGGTAGCTCTGGCGCTGCCACTGGCCAACATTCTGATCGAGACCGACTCACCCTATCTGGCCCCGGTCCCTCATCGCGGACGTTCCAACCACCCGGCCTGGGTGGTTGATGTGGCACATTTTCTGGCAGACCTCAAAGGCGTTTCTGCGGATGAGCTCGCGGAAGCGACCACAAGGAACTTCTATGACCTGTTCAGTCGCGCCACACCAGGCCCCATCGGAATGAGCTCTGCAGGGGCGGTAAGCTGAGATGTCAGGTGAACAGGAAGGCTCACCGTTTCGTATTGAGCTGCCCCACAGCACACTGGCCGGTTTGGAGTGGGGCGTCGGGGGAAGCCGTCAGGTCATCGCATTTCACGGCTGGCTGGATAATGCAGACTCCTTTTACTGGTTGGGGCCCCTTCTGGCTGAACGAGGCATACACCTGCGAGCCTTTGACTTACCGGGTCATGGACACAGTGATCACCGTCCGGCGGGTGAGTGGTACCACATGGTGGACAATCTGGCTGTCATGGACGAACTCATTTCTAGTTTGGGAGGCAGTCCCCAGTGGGTTCTCGGACACAGTCTCGGGGGTGTTTTGTCTCTGTTGTATGCCAGCGCGGTGCCGGAAAGCTTCAAAGGCCTGATGGTGCTGGATGCACTGGGCCCGATGGCAGGCGTTCCGATGCAGACCGCTGAGGGGTTTCGTAAGGCACTGGAAAGACAGCGACGCAGCCGGACGGGGGCGGTAGCGCCGGTTTATCCGGATCTTGATGACCTTGTGCGCGAGCGGATGAAGGGTTTTGGCGGCTTGTCTGAGGCAGCATCCCGGCGTCTGTTAATGCGGAATCTGGAACAGGTATCGGGTGGATGGCGCTGGCGCTCTGATCCCCGACTGCGCTGGCCATCCCTGTTACGCATGACAGAAGAGCAGATCGCCAATACCCTGCAGTCTATACCCTTCGAGGTGCACCTGGTTTTCGCCCGCCAGGGTTTCTTTGCCAAAGAGGACATGCGGGCAATGAGACTGGCGTATTTCGGCAAGCCCGTCGTAAAAGAAGTGGAGGGCCCGCATCACTTGCATATGGATGGGGATGTCGAGGCGCTTGCGGAGCTCGTCGACCAATGGGTCACGACGGACTGAAATCGCGGAGGTGTATCCTTTTGTTTTGTCGAACCCCGAAGAAAAATAATCATCGTCTCTGGGGCCTGTACCTGTTGCTATCAGGTATCAGCAGCCTGGCTCAGGCTTCCGTCGGATTGCTGCCGGATTTTCCGGTATCTGAATCGGTCTACGCGGCCGGGCCGAGGGATGTACCGGAGTATCCTTTTGTTGCATCCACGTTGTCTACCGTGCGCGGGGAGGTCAAAGCCAGTCAGCTCTACAGTCTGAAGGGCACCTTGCGACGGGAAACACTCGAAATCGGCGGGCTGCACAGTCCCGATGACGTGATCGAACATTATGCCGAGGCCCTCGAAGGAAAGGGTGCCAGGATGCTGTTCCGTTGCGAAGCGAGGGATTGTGGTCGCAGCAACGACTGGGCGAATGTCATTTATGAGCGTCGTACGCTGTTCGGACCGGATCGTGACCAGCGCTATGTTGCTGCCATTCTGGAGCGGGAAGGCGAGTTGCCCTTGGCTGTTTCAGTTTATGTGATACAGCGCGGCAACCAGCGCCTCTATGCGCATCTGGAGGTGGTGCAGGTAGAGAGCGGCCTGGAGCCTTTGCTGTCCGGTCGAAAGGGGCAGACCGCGGTCTGGCTTTCTGCTGATGTCCTGGGTCGCTCCAGGGCCTTGTCGGATACGCTGGATCCCTGGCTGGAAAAGGCACGTTCTCTGGGGAACGCTTATCAGGTTTATCTGGTCACCTATTATCGCAGTGCCTCGGATCCGGCCAGTGAGGATCTCGAAAAAGCCCGTCGTCAGGGTGAAACCCTTCGGTCATGGCTTGGCAGCCAGCGGATTCCGCCCGAGAAAATACAGGTGATTACGGTCGGGCCTTTTGCTCAGGATGCACTGTATACCGATGCTCCGGGCAAGCTGCATCTGATTCTCGAGCAGGAGAACGGGGGGTGAACCGGAAGAAAACGCAAAGTCCGGAAGAGCAGGTGCCCCCGGCAGAACCCAGCCCCCATCTGGAGGATCCACGTAAGCCCGCTTCTTCTGAGAACAAAGGAAAGCGGGTGGCCATGGTGCTGGGAAGCGGCGGCGCCCGTGGATATGCGCATGTCGGTGTACTTGAAGAAGTGGTGTCTCGTGGTCACGAGGTGGTGTCGATCGCCGGCTGTTCTATGGGGGCTCTGGTGGGCGGCGTCTTCGCCTCCGGAAAGCTGTCCGAGTTCCGGGATTGGGCGCTCAACCTGGATCGTTTTGCGATTCTCAAGCTGATCGACTTTTCCTGGTCCTCGCGTGGTGCCATCCGGGGGGACAAGGTGTTCTCTGTTGTGTCCGACCTGGTTGGAGACATCTGTATCGAAGATCTGCCGATGGACTACACGGCGGTGGCAACGGAAATTCTGTCACAGAAAGAAGTGTGGTTTCAGCAGGGCTCCCTGCTGGATGCTATCCGCGCCTCAGTGGCGATACCCAGTCTGATTCGGCCGCATGAGAAGAACGGCCGCTTGTACGTTGATGGTGGTTTGCTGAACCCCTTGCCGATCATTCCGACCATCGGTTCCCATGCGGACCGGATCATTGCGGTCAACCTGAGCCATTATGACGCCAACCAGAATGATGTTGGCGAAGACCTGCCGCTGGCTGATGTCAGTGACCCGGGACTGTTTGACATGATGAACATGGCCTTTGAAACCATGCAGAGTTCTTTGACTCAGTACAAAATCGCGGGCTACCCACCGGACGTGCTCATTAACATTCCCAAGCGGGTGTGCAAAACCTTTGAGTATCACCGGGCACCTGAGTTGATTGATCTTGGGAGGCGACTGGCTGCGAAAGCGCTGGATGCCGAGGGCCTTTAGTCGCAAGGGTGGGCTGGGCTATAATCGCCCTTTTTTTCTGATCGGTTTCGGGTATGGGTGAAAGTCTCAAGAAATTTGCGGGCGTGCAGGAGATGGGGTCAATCCGTGATCTCATCCGGTTTGTCTGGTCCACCCTCAGTGCGCATGAGCTCTTCTACGGTCATGGCACCGACAATGCCTGGGACGAGGCTTGCCATCTGGTGCTGAGTAGCCTGAAGTTACCTTGGGATGTCGATAATGCCCTGCTGGATTGCCGCGTGACGCAGGCAGAAAAAGAGCGGGTGGCCGAATTCCTGCAGCAACGGGTGGTGGAACGTAAGCCTTTGCCCTACATCACCGGCGAGGCCTGGTTCATGGGCTTGCCCTTTGAGATCAACGCCAAGGTACTGATTCCACGCTCTCCGCTGGCTGAGCTGCTGCAGAAACAGTTCGACCCCTGGATTGATCAGTTGCAGCCGCTTCGGATACTGGATCTGTGTTGTGGCAGTGGCTGTATCGGCATTGCCGCAGCCAGCGTTTTTGAGGATGCAGAAGTGGTGTTGTCCGATATAGACGCTGAGGCTTTGGCGCTGGCCCGACGCAATATAGAGCGTTTTGGTCTGCAGGATCGGGTACAGGCAGTGGAGTCTGACTTGTTTGACCAACTGGCTGGCCCGTTTGACCTGATCCTGACCAACCCGCCATATGTTGATGCGGAAGATATGGATGCCTTGCCGGCAGAGTACCGTCACGAACCGGTTCTGGCCCTTGCTTCAGGGGAAGACGGGCTAGACTGTGCCAGGCGCATTCTTGCGCAATCGGGGGGTTACCTCAGCGAAGACGGCTGGCTGGTGGGAGAGGTTGGCAATAGCATTGATGCCCTGTTGGACGCTTTTCCCGGTCACCCCTTCATTTTGCCTGATTTCGAGTGGGGTGGATCCGGCGTATTCATTCTTTCAGCGGCCGACCTGAAACAAGAGGAGTCTTGAAGCACATGTCAGGAAACACCTACGGCAAACTGTTTACCGTTACCACTTTCGGCGAAAGCCATGGTTTGGCGCTCGGCGCCATTGTGGATGGCTGCCCGCCCGGCATGCCGCTGACTGAGGCGGACTTGCAGGAAGACCTCGATCGGCGCAAACCGGGAACCTCCCGCCATACCACTCAGCGCAAGGAGCCGGATCAGGTGAAGATCCTGTCGGGTGTCTTCGAGGGCAAGACCACTGGTACGCCGATCGGGCTGCTGATCGAAAATACCGACCAGAAGTCAAAGGACTACGGTGACATCAAGGATGTTTTCCGTCCAGCGCATGCCGACTATACCTACTGGCACAAGTACGGCATCCGGGACTATCGGGGTGGCGGCCGGAGCTCCGCTCGTGAAACCGCGATGCGCGTCGCTGCCGGGGCGATTGCCAAGAAATATCTGCGTCTGCGTGAAGGTATCGAAGTAAGGGGCTATCTGTCCCAACTGGGGCCAATCACGATCGACAAGGTAGACCTGTCCATCGTTAACGATAATCCGTTCTTCTGCCCGGACGCGGACAAGATCGACGAAATGGCAGACTACATGGATGCCTTGCGTAAAGAAGGCAACTCCATCGGGGCCAGAATTACCGTCACTGCGACCAACGTCCCGCCTGGCCTGGGCGAGCCAATCTTCGACCGCATTGATGCCGACCTGGCCCATGCCCTGATGAGTATCAATGCTGTGAAAGGCGTGGAGATCGGCGCCGGTTTTGAGTCAGTTTCGCAAAAGGGAACTGAACATCGTGATCTGCTGACCCCGG
>JAUIAZ010000102.1 GCA_030427465.1 Gammaproteobacteria bacterium
GAGCGTTTGACTGGCAATAATGAATTCACACGAATGAAAAGGCCGTAAAGCCTTTTTTGAAACTTACAGGAACGATTGAATGCCTTCTGTTCGAGTACGGGAAAACGAACCATTTGACGTGGCCCTGCGCCGCTTCAAGCGCTCATGTGAAAAAGCCGGAACCCTTTCTGAGGTTCGTCGTCGCGAGTTTTATGAAAAGCCGACTTCAGAGCGCAAGCGCAAGCTGGCTGCTGCCGTTAAGCGCCACGCCAAGAAAGTGCAGCGTGAAAACCGCCGGTTCGAGCGCCTCTACTAAGCAGACGCTCCCTTTACCGGTTCCTGGCAGCCGGTAGCAGGCAACAGAACAATACTAAAAAACCTTTTAGCGAGGCGATTGCGTGTCTTTAAAAGACAACATCACCGAAGGCATGAAAGATGCCATGCGGGCAAAAGACAAGCCCCGTTTGGGCGCCATCCGACTGATTCTGGCCGACATCAAACGGGTCGAGGTGGATGAGCGCATCGAAGTTGATGATGAGCGGGTACTGACCATCCTCGACAAGATGATCAAGCAACGCAAAGACAGCATTGCCCAGTTCCGCAGCGCGGGTCGCGAAGACCTCAGTGCCCAGGAAGAACTGGAGCTTGATGTCATCCGTTCTTTCATGCCGGAGCCTCTGAGCGAAGAAGACATCGAAAAGATCCTGGCTCAGGCCATCGAAGAGCAGCAAGCCAGCACCATGCGCGACATGGGCAAAGTGATGAACCAGATACGCCCCCAGCTGCAGGGCCGGGCCGACATGGCGCAAGTCAGCCAGAAGCTGAAACAGCGCCTCGCCTGAGTCACTCCGGCCAGCTTCATATCTTGCGCTTCCGGGCGGAATATCCAACACTGCTGATATCGCCCGGAAACTGAATACCCATGAGCCTCACCCCCTTCATCCAGACGGTTCTTGAACGTGTCGACCTGGTTCAGCTGATTCAGGAACGGGTCACGCTCAAACGTGCTGGCGGCACTTACACCGGCTGCTGCCCGTTCCATCAGGAAAAAACCCCGAGCTTTCACGTCTATCATCAGTCTGATCCGCCCCATTATCACTGCTTCGGGTGCGGCGCACACGGCGACGCCATCAGTTTTATCCGGGATCTCGACCATCTGGAGTTCATGCCAGCACTCGAGCAACTGGCACAGCGCGTTGGCCTCGAGGTGCCCAAGTCTGACCCGCGCCAGCAAAGAGAGTACGATGCCCGCAAGTCTCTGTTCCAGACCATGGAGAAGGTGAGCACACTCTATGAACAGGCGCTACAGCATCATCCGCAGAAACAGTACGCACTCGACTACCTGAAACAGCGAGGTGTCTCGGCGGAGATGATCAAGCTGTACCGGCTCGGTTTCGCGCCGCCCAGTCGCAACACCCTGGCTGAACAAAAGGATGTGGCGCAGCAGAAAGCCTTTCGGGAACTGAAACTGGTCCACGAAAAACCGGGCAACCGGGCCTTTGACATGTTCAGCAACCGGCTGATGTTTCCCATCCGTGACCGTCGCGGACGCGTGGTGGCGTTCGGGGGGCGCACGCTGGGCGATGACCGCAGCAAGTACATCAACAGTTCGGAAACCCCCCTGTTCGTCAAACGCCAGGAGCTGTTTGGTCTCTGGGAGACCCGTCAACAATTCCGCCAGGTTGAGCGCCTGATTGTTGTTGAAGGGTATCTGGATGTTATTGCCATTACCCAGGCCGGTATTCCCGGTGCGGTCGCCATGATGGGCACCGCCACCAACGAAGAAAGTCTGCAAAACCTGCTGGAAGTCTGCCCCTCGATCATTTTCTGCTTTGACGGAGACCGGGCCGGGCTCAACGCTGCCGACAAGGCCATGCAGAAAATTTTGCCGCTGTATCAACCCGGACAGCAGATCGAATTCCTGATTCTGCCAGAGGGAGAAGACCCCGACAGCTTCATACAGAAGCAGGGTGCCGAAGCTTTTCGTCAGGCAGTAGAGAAGGCAAGCCCGCTTTCACGCTACTTCCTCGAGTCCCAAAGGCGCGACCTGGATATCGACATCCCGGAGCAGAAGGCCCTGTGGCGCAAGAGAGCCTACGACCTGATCAACCCACTGAAAGGCCAACCCATACATGGGCTACTGAAAGATGTCATCTACGAACAGACCGCTCCGAAGCGCTTCCAGCCTTATGGGCGGGGCAAAGAAGGCAAGGAACGCAAGCGCGACAGTGCGACTTTTTCCGGCGCCCCGGAAACCCTGACCATTCGTGATAACACTCTGGTCAAACTGGCTCTAGCCTGCCTGCAGAGCAAATCGCTGGCTACTGAAGCCCTTACTGTTCTCACGGACCTTGGCGGCAACCCCGGGCAGCACCCGGCCACCCGCCTGATCCGTTTCGTCGTGGAGAGTCCGGGAGACGGACTTGAGGACCTGGTATACAGCCTGTGTACCGATGAAGAGCAGCGACAGCAGTTCAAGGGGCTCTTCAATGACATGACCTTGCTGCCCAGTCAGGAGGTCATCCTGCAGGAGGGGCAGGACGCTCTCAAAAAACTGCGCAAGGAACAGATCGACCGCCAGTTTGAAGAGACCAACCGTTCACTGGCGACGGACCCGGGTAACCCGGAACTCAAGCAGACCCTGCGCAATCTGATACAGCAACGCGCAACTCTGTAAACCCGACAAAGAGCGGTTAAAATCTGAACCAGGCCTTGAAGAATGGCGAAAGGGCCCCATATCCCTTTTCCGGCATTGCTACCCGGCGAGCCTGGCCGGCTCGTAAAACTGACTGAATGGTTTCTGGAATAGCCGTCATCACGGCAGGCAGGTGTACACAAACAGAGCATTTGTTTGGCACAAAAATGCGGAACCAGTTATAATAGCTGTTTATCTTTTCTCACTTCAAGACCACTTTGACAGGTATCTATGTCAGGCGCTTCCCAAAAATCCCGATTGAAAGAATTGATTGCGAAAGGTAAGGAACAGGGCTTCCTGACCTACGCTGAAGTTAACGACCATCTGCCGGAGGACATCTCTGATCCGGATCAGGTCGAAGACATCATTCGCATGATCAATGATATGGGCATCACAGTCTATGAAGAGGCTCCGGATGCCGATCAGCTCCTGATGTCCGACAGCGACTCTTCGGCAGACGAATCTGCCGAGGCCGAGGCAGCTGCCGTTCTGGCGTCAGTGGAGAGTGATGTTGGTCGCACGACTGACCCGGTGCGCATGTATATGCGCGAGATGGGAACGGTGGAGCTGCTGACCCGTGAAGGCGAAATCCAGATCGCCAAACGCATCGAAGAAGGCCTGGGCGATGTCATGGCCTCACTGGTCTATTACCCCGGTGCCGTGGCGCACATCATTGCGGCCTATAAAAAGACGCTGGAAGAGGACGGCGGTCGCCTGTCTGATGTTATCACCGGCTTCCTGGACCCCATGGCAGAGGCTACACCTCAGCCGGCCCCAGTTCAGCAGGAGAAAGCTTCATCTGACGACAAGGATGACGATGATGAAGATGATGACGACGACAGTGATGACGATGACAGCGATGACGAGGGCGGCCCGGACCCCGAAATGGCCCGCCTGCGCTTCGAAGAACTGGAAGATGCACTGGTTGCCGTTGAAAAACTGATTGCCAAGCATGGTCGTGCTGACAAGAAGACCATTGCAGCCTTTGAAAGGCTGGGTGAAGTTTTCTCCCCTTTCAAACTCTCCAACAAGCAGTTTGAGAGCATCATCTTTACGGTACGCAGCCGGAACGAGATGGTACGCCAGGCAGAGCGTGAGATCCTAAAGATCGCCACGCGCGACTGCGGCATGCCCCGTAAGGAATTCATCAAGCAGTTCCCAGGCAACGAAACCAATCTCGAGTGGGTTCCAGAACTTGTTAACCACTCTGCGACCTGGGCTCAGGCCATGGCCGCTCGTGCCGATGAATTGCTTCGCTTGCAGCGCAAACTGGCCATTGTCCAGGAAGAGTCCGGCCTCAGAATTTCAGAGCTCAAGGAGATTCATCGCCGCATATCTATCGGCGAAGCCAAAGCCCGCCGCGCGAAGAAAGAAATGGTGGAAGCCAACCTGCGTCTGGTTATCTCTATTGCGAAAAAGTACACCAATCGCGGTTTGCAGTTTCTCGACCTGATTCAGGAAGGCAACATCGGTCTGATGAAAGCCGTGGACAAGTTTGAGTACCGTCGCGGTTACAAGTTCTCGACCTATGCCACCTGGTGGATCCGCCAGGCCATCACGCGCTCGATTGCCGACCAGGCCCGAACCATCCGGATTCCGGTGCACATGATCGAAACGATCAACAAGCTCAACCGGATTTCCCGACAGATGCTGCAGGAGATGGGTCGCGAGCCGACTCCGGAAGAACTTGCGTATCGCATGGATATGCCGGAAGACAAGGTCCGCAAGGTACTCAAAATTGCCAAGGAGCCCATCTCGATGGAGACCCCGATCGGCGATGATGAAGATTCACATCTGGGCGACTTTATCGAGGACTCGCAGGCAGAATCACCCGTGGACTCTGCTACTGGCAGTGGCCTCAAGGAAGCCACCAAGCGGGTTCTGGCTGGCCTGACCGCGAGAGAGGCCAAGGTTCTGCGAATGCGTTTCGGCATCGAAATGAATACCGACCATACACTCGAAGAAGTCGGCAAGCAGTTCGATGTGACCCGTGAGCGTATCCGGCAGATCGAAGCCAAAGCCCTGCGTAAACTGCGTCACCCGAGCCGCTCAGACCATCTGCGCAGCTTCATAGACGACAACGGTTAATCCAGTCGGCACAAAGTGTGGCGCCTCTATACCGGCCCCGGTATAATTGGCGCCCTCTTCATCACCTTACCCTCTATCGTAAGGCGAAAAGGGCCTATAGCTCAGTTGGTTAGAGCAGCGGACTCATAATCCGTTGGTCCCAGGTTCGAGTCCTGGTGGGCCCACCATTTTCTGGCAATTAGTCAAGCCCCCCTGACCATGAGTGGCCACCTTAAATTACTTGCCGCAGATACCACCAAAACCCGACTGGAATACTGCATTGCGCTTGAGCGCTTCAAGCAGATCATAAGATCCCCAACTAGACTATTCAGATAGTGATCTGGATGTCGACGTATGACCCTTTCCGATACTGGCCCTGCAAGCCAGGGTTACCTCAGGATAATGATTCTGCTGGCTCTGGGGTATGCCCTTGCGGGACGCCTGGGTCTTATGCTCGCCATTCCACCCGGCTACGCCACAGCTATCTTTCCCTCAGCGGGGATAGCCCTCGGCGCTCTTCTGGTGTGGGGCTACAAGGTTAGCCCCGGAATTTTTCTGGGTTCACTGACACTGAACATCTGGATAAGTCTTGATCAGGGCTCCCTCTCCGGCCAGGCGGCGATTTTTGCCGTCAGCGCGGCCAGCGGCGCACTGTTACAGGCAATTGCAGGCTGCTGGCTCTCGCGAAGGCTGCTCGGAAACAGTCTGACGCTATCGAATGAAAGACAGATATTCGGCTTCTTCCTGATTGGGGGCCCCCTGGCCTGCATGGTCAATGCGAGCTTTGGAGCCGGCAGCCTGGTCCTCAGCGGCATAATCCCAGAATCGGCCTTTGCCTTCAGCTGGTTTACCTGGTGGATTGGGGACTCGATGGGTGTGCTGATCGCAACCCCTTTACTGTTGATTGCTTTTGCCAGACCTCGAGCGCTGTGGAAGGGCCGTACAACCTCAGTAGCACTGCCACTGTGCACGGTCACTCTCGTTCTGGTTGGCTTTTTCATCTGGATCAGCAAATGGGAACAATCGCTGATTGAGGCAGATTTCAAGGACAGCGCCCGGCAAATCCACGGAAAGCTTCAGGACAGTCTTGGCGATTATATTGATACCCTCGCTTCCACCGAGAGACTGTTTGCCAGTTCAGAGCGTGTCTCACAGAGTGACTTTCGCAACTTCCTTCAACATACCCTGGTTTCAAAACCGGGAATACACGGCATCAGTTGGAACCCGGTGGTCAGGGCAACAGATCGTGAAACCTTTATCGCAGATGTCCGGGAAGAGGATTTCCCCGACTATCAGATTTTTGAGCTGGCTCCGGATCGCTCGAAAACCCCGGCTCCAGCTAGAGATCAATATGTTGTCGTTCGATACATTGAACCGCTGGAGACCAACCGGGGGGCACTGGGGCTGAATGTGGCGGCGAACCCGGCCCGACGCGAAGCCTTGAAAGAGGCAGCGCGTACCGGCAAAGCCAGGATTACCGAGCGAATTACACTGGTTCAGGATAAATCGGAGCAGGCCGGTTTTCTGGTTTTTTATCCCGCCTACTTCGAGCAAGATCCGGAAACGCAAAATGCGCCAGATTCACTGCGTGGTTTTGTGGTGGGCGTATTACGACTGGGCGACATTGTGGATGCGGTTCTTTCCAAAACGCTGACGACACGCCCCAATTTCAGGCTCAGCGATGTGACTAATGGCCACCCGGTTGGGCTCTATGGGAAAGAGGACTCTGATGAGCGCAGCCGTTCCCCTGTCCAGTGGCAGGAGACAATCCATATCGGAGGCAGAACCTGGGAGGCCCTGTACTGGCCGGATCCCCGGTACTTCCAGGAATACCGGGGATGGCAGGCGTGGGCAGTACTGGTGGCTGGGCTGCTTCTGGTCAGTTTGTTTTGCCTGCTTCTGCTGGCCATGAGCGGACGAACCCATCAGGTTCAGGAGCTGGTTACCCAACGCACCTCAGAACTTCACGGCATCGTCACGACGGCGACTGAAACCATTCTTACCGTCGACGCATCGGGCAGAGTGCAGTTCATCAACCCGGCGGGACTGGCCCTGCTTGGCTATCGGGCTGAAGAACTGACGGGGGCTCCGCTATCCGGCATCCTGCCTGATCTTGACCCGCTTACCAACAGCGAAGCGGGAAACGAACAGGGGTTGCAGCAGTATATCGGGCGCCGTGAAACAGTCGCCCTCACGAAGGATCAGGTCGCGGTTCCGATCGAGTTGGGTCTCAGCTCGTTTGAGGCATCCGAGTCGCTAAAGTACACCGCTGTGATCCATGATCTCACCGCCAGAAAACAGATAGAGCGTATGAAGGATGAGTTCATCGCGACGGTCAGCCACGAATTACGCACGCCACTTACCTCCATTAAAGGCGGTCTGAGCCTGATGAGCAGCCCGGCGTTTGATACCCAACCGGAGAAAAGAGACGAGTTACTTAAAATTGCCACCCAGAACTGCGCACGCCTGGAAGGGCTGGTCAACGATCTGCTGTCTTTCGCCAAGCTTGAAGCAACGGATCTGACCCTCTCGGAAGCCCCCGTGTCGCTGTTTGAACTGGTTCAGACAACCCTCAACGCCAATCTGGAATATGCCCGGCAGTATGATGTCAGCTTTGTCTGGAAGCCCGGAACGGAGGCCGATGTTTCAGTAAAAGCGGATGAAGCCAGACTGGCCCAGGCCCTCACGAACCTGCTCTCCAATGCGGCCAAGTATTCCCCGAAAGGCGGACGCGTGCTGGTGTCGTCGGAGCAGCAGGGAGACCGGGTTCGTGTCTCAGTGACAGACAGGGGTGAAGGCATTTCTGCAGATTTTCAGGAACACATATTTGAAAAGTTTTCCCAGGCCGATTCAGCAAACACCCGAAAGGTTGGTGGAACCGGTCTGGGCCTGGCTATCACGAAAAAAATCATCGAAAAGCATGGCGGAAGTATCGGCTTCGAAACCCATCCTGGCCAGGGAACAACCTTTTATTTCGAACTGCCGCTCTGGTCATCTGACCCGGGCAGATGAAACCTTCCAACCTATACCCGAAACTTTGACAGACGCTGGCTCAGCTCTGTGGCCATCTTGGACATCTCATCGGCAGACAGCTTTACATCGGTGGAGATCGAGGAAACATCCTTTGAGAACATCGACAGCTTGTTGGCATTCTCGCTGATTTCACTGGACACCGATGACTGCTCTTCAGCTGCTGCAGCAATCTGGGTATTCATGTCGGCCATCATCTCTATTGCGCTGTTGATATTCTCCAGCGAAGCCCAGGCATCATTGGCCTGCTCAACCGCGCGCTCGGCAGAGGCCTTGCCCTGTTGCATGGTTGTGAATGCCTGTTCGGCACTGTCTTGCAGGGCACTGGTCATTTCCTGAATTTCCTCTGTAGAGGTCTGGGTTCTGGACGCCAGCGCCCTCACCTCATCGGCCACCACAGCAAAGCCCCGCCCCTGCTCACCGGCACGGGCCGCCTCGATGGCGGCATTGAGTGCCAACAGATTGGTCTGCTCGGCAATGCCACGAATCACCCCCACGACATCGTCGATCTTGCCGCTGTCGGATTTCAGGGTCTCGATAGCCTGAGCCGAGGACTGCACATCTTTGGACAGTGTGCTCATGACCTGTTTTGTCGAGTCAATAATCCGCTTGCCGTTAAGACTTTCTTCGCTGGCATTTCTGGCCTGTGAAGCCGCTTCAGTGGCATTCTGTGCCACCTCCTGTACGGAAGCCGCCATTTCTGTGATCGAAGTAGCCAGCAGATCTGTTTCGCCTGTCGCCCCCTGGGCCACATCGTTATTGCGGTTGGCAGCATCATTGAGGGTGCCGGACTGGGAGGAAAAGTGTTGACTGAGCGCGATGATGTCCGACAGCAGGGATCGCAGACTGTCGACGAAGCGATTCACGCTCATACCCATCTGCCCCACTTCATCCCGGGAGGTCACTGTAATCTGGTGGGTCAGGTCGCCCTCCCCGCTGGCCAGCTCATTAATACGGGCAATCATCTGCTTCAGAGGGCCGGTGATCAGTCTCGGGAAGAAAATGGCAATGGCAGCGGCCAGCAACAGAGATATCAGGGTCAGCCCGAGAACAATCTTCTGCGTCACCGTCACCGAGGCGGTTGTGCGCTCGTTGGTGTCCTCAGCGTACAGCTGCACGTACTCCGACATTTCGTTAATTTTTCCGCGCATATTGTCAAACAGTTCGGCCGAGGAGCCGAAGCTCAGGTCTATCGCTGTTGAGCGTCCGGCGCGGGTATCCGCCCGCCTCTCATCGAGGATGCGGTTAGTCTGAGCTTCCCACTGGTCACGGTATTTCACATACTCCGCATGCATTTCTGCAATGCGCTCATCGTGGGGGTAACTGATGAAAACGTTCACCCTGTCCCGGGCCTGCTGGATGTTTTCCTGGTGGGACTCCGCCATTTCATTGAACTCTGGCGTATTGGCCTTGGCGTAAATCAGGCTGCGCTCGGCTACCAGTGCCTGGTACAGATCCCGGTCTGCCTGCAGCAGGCTATCTACAGCGTAGATGACGTCTCCGACCTGTCTGACGTTGGTTTCGATTACAGACAAGCGCTGCACCGTGACCACCGCCAGCACCAGAATCAGGGCTCCCAGCAGCACATTTGAGATCAGCAGCTTCTTGCCGATTCCCAGGTTTCTGAACCACGACATGTTTCAATACCTCTTTGGGTTACGACCTCAATCTACTGGCCTTCAAGCTCATCCAGGTTGACACCGATTGTGATGGCGCCGATGGCCTGGTCTGCGTCCATCACCGGCACAGTAACCTGCACCAGGTAGGCTTGGGCACTGTCATCAAATTCCACCGGGCCAATATGTACGGCACCAGCCCCGCCCTTGAAGGATTCCTGCCACTTGGCCTCGTCGCCCTGCCAGTAATCGGAGGTCTTGTTGGTCATGGCCACATTGGCGCCCTGGTTGTCCATCAGAAACAGCTCAAAGTAGAAAGGCTGGGTTTTCTCAAGCTCCAGCAGTCGCTTGGCGGCAGTGTTTTCCATCATGGCCTGCATTTCATCATCCAGACCTTCGGTTCCCCGCCACTCATTGTCACGGGCCTTGATGGCATCCAAGGTAAGGCCGGCTTCATTCTGGGCTCTGACAGCAGACACCAGCACCTCATCCACACCCCAGGTTTTCAGGGTGCCGGTGAGATCAATCACGCTCTGGGGAGCATCTTCAGCAACGGCAAAAGGGCTGGCAAGCGCCAACGCCATGACAATGACACGAGACATTCTTTTCATGGGTTTTGCTCCGGGCATTCAATGTCGACGAGATTTCAGTATAGACCCAATTGCTTATATGCTGGTGGATTCATACCAGGTACTTCAGGCAATCCGGCATGCAGGATAAACAGAGCGCACAACCCGGGATCACTTTAAGTGCCAGGCATATCGTCAAGACCTACCAGAGTGGTGAGGTCCTGGTACATGCCCTGGACGGCGTCGACTTTGCTCTTCGCACGGGCGAGATGGTGGTTCTGCTGGGCGCGTCGGGTAGCGGCAAGTCGACCCTGCTCAATATTCTCGGCGGCCTGGATCTGCCCAGTTCCGGCGAAGTCCTGTTTCGTGGCCAGGATCTCAGCAAGGCCAGTGACCGTGAACTGACCCGTTTCCGCCGCGACCATGTCGGCTTTGTTTTTCAGTTCTATAACCTGATTCCCAGCCTGACCGCACGTGAGAATGTTGGCCTCGTTACCGAGATTGCCCCCAATCCGATCAGCCCGGAAGAAGCGCTTTCTCTGGTGGGACTGGAAAAGCGCATGGATCATTTTCCCGCTCAGTTGTCGGGCGGAGAACAGCAACGGGTAGCCATTGCCAGGGCCATTGCCAAGCAGCCTGACATCCTGCTATGCGATGAACCCACCGGGGCACTGGATAAACAGACGGGAGTTATCGTTCTGGAGGCTATTGAAAACATCAACCGCACACTGGGCACTTCAACCGCCGTCATTACCCACAATGCCATCGTGGGTGCCATGGCTGACCGCGTGGTCCGCATCTCTGACGGAAAGATTGAGGGGGTCGAGGTGAATACGCAGCGCCAGTCTGCACGCTCACTGGAGTGGTGACGTGAGTGCGCTGAACAGGAAACTGGCGCGGGATATGTGGCGC
>JAUIAZ010000103.1 GCA_030427465.1 Gammaproteobacteria bacterium
GGGATACGCATTTTCAGGCCTTCGAGGTCAGCCAGTGAATTGATCTCTTTATTGAACCAGCCGCCCATCTGCACACCGGTATTGCCACCCAGCATGGGCACCACACCGAAAGGTTCGTAAAGCTCGGCCCAGAGTTCATAGCCGCCCCCCTGACTGACCCAGCCATTGAGCTCCTGAGCCGTCAAACCAAAGGGTACGGATGAGAAAAACTGGGCGGCCGGCACCTTGCCTTTCCAGTAGTAGGCTGCTGCATGACCCGCCTCTGCGGTGCCCTGTGACACGGCATCGAAGACCTCCAGTGCCGGCACCAGTTCACCGGCACCATACACCTTGATCTTCAAACGCCCTGCGCTCATTTCCTCAACGGTTCTTGCAAAGTGCTCCGGCCCCTCTCCAAGGCCGGGAAAGTTCTTCGGCCAGGAGGTGACCAGCTTCCACTGGATCGTCTCGGCCACTGGCGTGGCACTCGCCCCGGCAGAATCTTCTGTCGCAGACTTCTGGCAGCCCAACAACATCAGGGCACTACTCAGAGCCACCCCGTACAGGGCAACCCGGGAAACTCCGTGGGATCGACTCATAGGTTTTTTCCTTTTTTTCTTGTTGATTGATCTTCATCGGTAAAAGCATCCAGCCGGACAAGGTCTGACCAGACTCAGTCAATAGGCTCCAGTTTGGCATAAGAAAGGATCAGCCATTTGCTGCCTTCATCCTGAAAATTTACCTGTATCCGCTGGTGTGGACCGTTGCCTTCAAAGGCGAGCACGACCCCTTCACCGAACTTGCGATGCCGTACCTGCTGGCCCAGGCGCAGGCCCGAATCATTAGGGGCTTCGATCGCCAGGCCCGGCCTCGGCTGCCGCCAGCTGGCCTGACGGGACACCTGGTTGCCCAGACGCACTTCCCTCAGCAGTTCGGGATTGATTTCCTTCACAAACCGGGACAACGGCTGATATTTGTCCTGTCCGTACAGGCGACGGCATTCCGCATGGGTCAGCACCAGACGGGTCATGGCTCGGGTAATGCCAACGTAGGCCAGGCGGCGCTCTTCTTCCAGGCGGCCCGGCTCCTCCAGCGACATGCTGTGAGGAAACAGCCCCTCTTCCATACCCGCCAGAAAGACCAGCGGAAACTCCAGTCCTTTTGCAGAATGCAGGGTCATCAGCTGTACTGCATCCTGGTCGGCAGCAGCCTGCTGTTCACCCGCATCCAGTGCGGCCTGAGCGAGGAAGGCGCCCAACGGCTCTTCTTCCTCCTGATCATATTCCGCAACCGCACTGACCAGCTCTTCCAGGTTTTCCTTGCGGGCCTCCGCTTTATCCCCTTTCTCACTGGCGTGGAACTCCATAAGGCCCGAGCGCTCCAGCATGGCCTTTACCAGTTCAGACAGTGTGACCTCCCTTGCCAGATTTTCCAGGTCTGTCAGCAGTTCAAGAAACTGGTTCAGTCCTGATGCACCCTTGCCCTTGATCTGACCACCCGCCAGCACCGCTTCAGCGGCTTCAAACAAGGACACCTTGTGGGTCCGGGCAAGCTCACGAAAGCGCTCCAGTGTCTTGGCCCCGATTCCCCGGGGCGGTACATTGACGACCCGCTCAAAAGCGGCGTCATCCTGCCGGTAACGGATCAGGCGCAGGTACGCCACCGCATTCTTGATCTCAAGACGATCATAGAAGCGCTGACCACCGTAAACCCGGTAGGGCATGCCGCGCCGCACCAGCACTTCTTCGATGGCCCGTGACTGCACGTTTGAGCGATAAAGCACCGCCATCTCCCGAAACGGCGTACCGTTCTCAAAGGCCTGGGAAATGGTGTCGACGATATAGTTTGCTTCATCCTGCTCATTGAAGGCGCTGTATAGCTCGATCGGCTCCCCGTCGCCCTGGTCCGTCCAGAGTGTTTTGCCCAGACGATCCGGGTTTTTGTCAATGACCTGGTTTGCTGCCCGCAGTATGGTGCCGGTCGATCGGTAGTTCTGCTCCAGACGGACAATCTCGGAGGGTGCGAAGTCCTGCTGAAAGCGCTGGATATTCTCGATCTTTGCCCCACGCCAGCCGTAAATGCTCTGATCATCGTCACCTACGACTGTCACCGGTACTCGCCCCCCGGCGAGCACCCGTAACCAGGCATACTGAACCGTGTTGGTATCCTGGAACTCATCGACCAGAATGTGTCTGAAGCGGTTCTGGTAGTGTTCCAGCAGTCGGGGCTTCTTCAGCCAGAGTTCATGGGAACGCAGCAGCAGTTCGCCAAAATCCACCAGCCCGGCTCGCTGGCAAAGCTCGTCGTAAACGCTGTAAAGACGCTTCATCATCTGCAGCCAGTGGTCCTGACCGGTATCTATGGAAGCGGCACGCACGCCTTCGTCTTTCTGCCCGTTGATAAAGTGCTGGATCTGCCGGGCAGGCCACTTGCCCTCATCAAGGTTCTCGTCTTTCAGAATGCGTTTGATGAGACGCAACTGATCTTCACTGTCGATCACCTGAAAGTTTTCTGCCAGATCGGCATCGCGCCAGTGTGCTCTCAGTAAACGGTGCGCCAGACTGTGGAAAGTGCCCAGCCACAGCCCCTGAACAGAGATACCCAGCAAGCTTTCCACCCGGTGCCTCATTTCACGTGCTGCCTTGTTGGTGAAGGTCACGGCCAGCACGGCAGAGGGCGGAACTCCGACTTCGTCCAGCAACCAGCCAATGCGGTGAACCAGCACCCGGGTCTTG
This sequence comes from Gammaproteobacteria bacterium, assembly GCA_030427465.1. Classification (GTDB taxonomy): domain Bacteria; phylum Pseudomonadota; class Gammaproteobacteria; order Pseudomonadales; family Oleiphilaceae; genus JADJWY01. Next base: position 2,715 of record JAUIAZ010000103.1, read on the forward strand.
CCACTGCCGGCGCCGGCCAGAACCAGCAGATTCGGCGTTTCAGCGGTTACAGCAGAGAGTTGAGATGGATTCAGAGATTCCAGCTCTAAAGCCTTGTTCATGCAGTGTGTTTTCTCTTCATAAGTGAGACTCAGTAGGCTTGTCAGCCGCCGAAGCTTCAGGTTTAATGCAATAGCTCCACACCATAACAAAAAGAACCACCCAGCGGGAGATCACTGGGTCGGAAGGATCCGGCTCCGACATAAGACGGCGACCATAATGAATAGAATCCATGCAGGCAGAACAGGGCCCCAGCCAAGTCAGCGGGGCTGTCCCAGACTCGAAACGATCACGGAAAGGCACTAGCGAACGGCCCGATCTTCGCTCACTCGTCTATCCAGTCCTGAAGTCCAGCCGGGCCAGCGCCCTGCTGCTTCTGTGTACTGTTATCTGTCTTTTTGGCCTGGCACCGGAATCAGCCTCCAGACCGCTTTCCTTCCTCTACCTCGCACTGGGCTTGCTGCTTGTGTGTCTGCTGGCCTGCATGCCAAGGCTGGGTGGTAATACCCGGCAGCTGCCTGACGCACTCAAGCGTAATCAGCTGCGCAAGCTGTCAGGACTTCTCGGACTGATCCAGCTTGCCCTGCCCTTGCAAATCGCCCTGGGAGGCCAGCTCTTCGATGCCGCGTCAGAAGCCCGCTATCTTCCGGTTATTATTGGCGTCATCCCCGCCAGCGCAGTGCTTACGCTGAATCTCGCCACCTCCCGCCGCTCGCTGTTCTGGCTGTCGCTCTCCCCTGTTTTCTTCCTGCTTCCCTGGGCCACCCTGGCGGAAGGTATATCGACGCAGACCATGGCGTCCCTGACCATCGCCCTGCCCAGTGCAATTGCCCTAATTCATCTGGCCTACCGGCAACGGCAGCACTTCCTGCTGGAAAAACACCATCTGCAGCGGAAGATCGAGCACCTGCAATCTGCGCGCAGTGCACTGGAAACACACTCCCGGCTGATGATGGATGAACTGTCGGAACGCGAAGAAACAGAGCACCTGCTGCGCGATGAAAGGCGGGATCTCAAGGCAAGGGTCCAGGGCCTGAAGGAAGAGGTGGAGAAGACCCGGATTACCCTGACCCAACAGGAGCAACTGCGCCAGAACATCAGCGAAGCCCTGGTCAAGAGTCAGATGCGCCTGACACAGGCAATTGAAGCATCCGGGCTGGCGCTCTGGGACTGGGACGTCGACAGAAGCCGGATCAACCAGAGTTTCTTTCACAGTGCATTCGGTCCCAAAGAAGTCAGCACACACAACTATCTCGTCCGTATGCGCAAGATGATTCCGCCCTCGCATTGGCAGGAAATCCGCCACCAGTTGATCCGCTGCCTGAAAGGCCAGACGCCGATGTACCGGGTGCAATACCCCGTGCACCTGCCGGACGGGGAAGTGCTCTGGGTTGAAGACTGTGGCAAGGCCATCGAACAGGATGACGAAAGTGGCCGGGTCACGCGCCTGTTGGGTACCCGCCGCGACATTAGCCGCGAAAAGAGAGACAACGAACAGCTGACCCTCGCGCAAAGTGTTTTCGACCACACCAATGACGGAATCTTCGCACTGGATTCCGAACTTCGCTTTATCACCATCAACAAGGCCTTCAGCGAAATCACCGGATTTTCTGCCGCCGATGTTGTGGGCAAACGCTTTATCGATATCAGTTCTACCCCGCGCAAGCAGCAGGTGTATGACCGAATACAGGAAACCCTGATCAGCGAAGGGCTCTGGGAAGGGGAGCTTTACGAAAAGCGCAAGGGCGGCGATTATTTTATCGAGTGGCTGCAGATCAAGGCCATTACCAATGAAGCCGGCCGGGTTACCCACTATGCCGGGCTGTTCATCGACATGACGGAAAGGCGCCAGAACGATGAGAAGATCAACTACCTGATTCACTATGATGATCTCACCGGTCTCGCCAATCGTGTCCTGTTCCGGGACCGCCTGCACAATATGCTGTCACGGCTGCGCAAAAGCGGAGACTCGGCTGCGCTGTTGCTGATTGATGTTGACCGTTTCCGTCAGGTCAATGAAGGGCTCGGGCATGATCAGGGGGACGAGCTGCTCAAGCAGATTGCCCTGCGGATTTCCCGGGTCAGCCAGGAAGCAGATACCGTGGCGCGTCTGGGCAATGATGAATATGCCGTTATCTGGCCTCGCGGTGACCGGGAAAGTGTTCAGGCTTACTGTGAGGTTCTGCACAACGAAGTAAGGGCTCCCTACACCATCAACGGGCATGAATATTTCTTCTCCCTGTCTATAGGCATCGCCCTCGCCCCTGAGCATGGGCGTGAAATCCATGCCTTGATGCGGCAGGCAGATGTGGCCTTGCATCAGGCCAAATATCTGGGCGGCAATGTTCACGAGTTCTACAGCAAGACGCTGCAAAATCTGACCAGCCAGAGACTGGACCTGGAGACCGAGCTGCGCCGCGCCATCCAGAAAAACCAGATTCAGGTGTATTACCAGCCCAAGTACCACCTGGATGAAGAGCGCATTGAAAGTATGGAGGCCCTGGTGCGCTGGTCACATCCGGAACGCGGCCTGATAGCACCCGGCGAGTTCGTGGGTGTGGCTGAGGAAAGCGGTCTGATTGCGGCTATCGGCGAGCAGGTTCTGCTGCAGGCCTGTCGGCAGAGTGCCGCATGGAAAGCGGCGGGCCTTGGCAGTATACGCGTGTCGGTCAACGTCTCGGCTTTCCAGCTGCGGCAGAACAACCTGGTACAGCGTGTGCGAGAAGTTCTGGATGAAACCGGCCTGCCCCCCGAGCTGCTGGATCTGGAGCTGACTGAAAGCGCCCTGATGGAAAATTTTGCACGAACCGCCTTTACGCTGAACCGGCTGCGCCAGATGGGTATCCATATCACCATTGACGACTTCGGTACCGGCTACAGCTCTCTGGCCTACCTCAAGCGCTTCCCCCTCAGTGCGCTGAAAATTGACCGGGTATTCGTCAAGGATGCACCAGACAATGCTGAAGATGCCGCCATCACGCGCGCCATCAGCCTGCTCGGACAAAGCCTCAACCTGAATGTTATCGCCGAAGGCGTTGAAACCCGGGAACAACTGGACTTTGTCCGGGAGCTGCATTGCGAGGCCGTTCAGGGCTACTTTATTTCCCACCCGGTACCCGCTCAGGAGGCCGGAGAACTGCTGAAAAGGCAGCTGATCAGCCCGGTTCCACTTTTGGACTGAGCGTGATAGTCTTGAGATCCCTGTCACATAAACTTAAACAAATACAATTAACGTGATTCAGTACAGAATCACATGCGAGGGGAATCTGAAAGAATGGCTACGACTAACTCTTCTTTGAATAGTGCTAATAAAGCTGTACTCGACGCAATCATTCAAAACGCCAGCGAAGCCGGGAAAAAAACCCGCGAAAAAGGCAGCAACAAAAAGAAACTGGAAACCCGAAGAGCAATTGAAGACTATCTGGAGACCCGTCGCATGCGGCGCGATCTGGAAGACTACTTTCTGGAGGACTGAACACCTGGTTCCGAAGCGTCGCCGGGGGGGCGGCGCTCCGGAACATACACCCCCACAGCAAGCCCTTTTCTCTCTCCCATGGAATTCAGATACGCCGCCTGTCTCCGGCTCATCGCCCCCTGGTCACAATATAGCAGCACCTGCTGATTCTCAGGCCACTCACCCTGAACTTCCGCGACCTGATAGTGGGGAACCCACTGACAGTTTTTATGCCCTGCAGACCCAGGAACTGGCCCGCGCCCGATATCCGGGCGGATATCCACCAGCAAGGCATCCTTCGGCAGATAGGACCATTCCGGCACAGCAACACCGGCACCCGCACTAACGATTTCATTGATGTGCCTGATCGATGCAGACGCCCATGCCCGTTGCAGAATATCCTCCGGCAAACGGGATTCACCATAGACCACACGCCCTTCCCTTGCTTTGGCCGCGGGCTTTTCTCCCAAATCACCGCAGTACTCCGGTGCGCCCTCCACCAGGCCTGCTATACCAATCTGACGGGCTCTGACGATGATTTCCTCCTTGCTCCAGGTGGCCAGCGGGCGAATCACCGGTTGCGCTGCCTGCTGATCAATCAGTTGCAGGTTCTCCAGAGTCTGGCTGGCGACCTGGCAAATGGACTCTCCCGTAACCAGAACCTTGCTGCGCAGGCGCCGGGAAGCCAGATCAGCCACTTCAAACATGGCCCGTTTCAGTACCACGCCGCGGTTTCTGGGATGCACCTGGTGTTTCAACGCAGCGACAAACTCACCAAAAGGCACACTTACAAAGCGAACCTTACAGGCACTGCCATACTGCAACCACAACTGATGGGCCACATGCTGAACCGCCGTCTCATGGGCGGGACCACCGAGATTGAAAAAGAGAAAATGGCAGCGCAGCCCCCGTCGCATTCCTTCATAGGCCGCGACCGCAGAATCGTACCCCCCGCTGATCAGCACCAGTGCAGAGCCAATGCTGGCAGTCGGATACCCCCCAAGTCCCGGAATCCTGCCCCCCTCCAACTCCACACGTTGTTCGCGTATGACCAGATTGAGGCTGACTTCCGGATTCGAAAGATCCACCCGGGAGCCAGGGCACGCCTTCAGTATGGCCTGCCCGAGCCTGCGCTTTAGCGTAACAGAATCCCAGTCATGTTTACCCCGTCTGCGGACCTGCAACGCAAAACGGCGATGGGCAAGCCGGGAGCCCTGTAACGACAAGACCCAGTCGATCAGAGCCTCCAGATCTGCCAGCTCAGTCGTTTCCAGCGGGCGGATATCAGCGATTCCGGCGACCCGGGCCAGACGCTCCCGTACAAGCGCCCAATGCTCTTGCCCCTGTTCCGATAGGGTCAGTTCCAGACAATCCCAGCAATCGGTCAGCCGTAATTCCGGGTCGAGATCTTTCAGAGTCGCACGCACATTACGCATCAGCCTTCGCTGCATCTGGATTCGCACGGGGCGGCTCTTGATCGGAATTTCAGCAAACAGTGTCAGCCGGACTTTCACACAGGGACTCCTGTAATACACACGCATGTCAGGCGAGCTATTCTAACCAGACTGACCCATACTTTCCTGAGACTTATCGGCACAGTGTCCCACAAGGAGCAAGTTTGTGAGCAAAACCAAAACCATTTCTGCGCGGATCGCCCCGCATGGCTCGCTCGATCTGGTCAGCCAGCGCGAAGTCGGACTACTGCAGAGCCAGACTGATACGCGCCTGTACCGCCTCTTCCGGCAATGCGCGCTGGCTGTACTGAACAGTGGGCAGGAAAGCGATGACCCCCAGGCCCTGATGAGCGCCTATGCTGATTTTGATGTGCGCCTGATTCAGCAGCCAAGAGGCATCAAGCTGGAAGTGATCAATGCGCCGGCCAATGCCTTTGTCGATGGCGCGATGATCCGCGGCTTGCAGGAACACCTGTTTGCAGTACTTCGGGACATTCTTTACGCCTCTTCCGTTCTCGCCCTGCCTCCGGAAAGTGTTGAAACCGGAGTAGATACCACCAACTTCATTTTCCGCATGCTGCGCAATGCCGGCTGCCTAATTCCCGGCAGGCAGCCCAATATCGTGGTTTGCTGGGGCGGCCACTCCATCAGTCGCAGCGAGTACGATTACACCAAGGAAGTCGGTCACGCGCTTGGCTTCCGGGGCCTGGACATCTGCACCGGCTGTGGCCCCGGCGCCATGAAGGGCCCGATGAAGGGGGCAGCGGTATCCCACGGCAAGCAGAGGTACCGGGAAGGTCGCTACATCGGCATCAGCGAGCCTGGCATCATTGCCGCAGAGTCACCCAATGCGATGGTGAATGAACTGGTGATTCTGCCGGACATAGAGAAACGCCTGGAAGCCTTTGTGCGCCTGGGTCATGCCATTGTGGTGTTCCCCGGTGGCGTGGGTACAGCCGAAGAAATTCTCTATCTCCTGGGCTTGTTGATGAAGCCGGAGAACCGGGATCTGCCTTTCCCGCTGATTCTCACCGGGCCGAAAAAGAACGAAGCATACTTCCGCCAGATTGACGATTTTATTCACCTCACCCTCGGCGATGAGGCACGCCACCGGTACCAGATCATCATTGACGACCCGGAACAGGTGGCCCTCGAAGCCAAGCGGGGCATCCAGGAAGTCACCATGTACCGCCGCACCACCAGTGATGCTTTCTATTTCAACTGGCTGCTTGAGGTGTCACCGGACTTCCAGCAACCTTTTGTGGTGACCCACGAATCGATGGCAGCCCTTGACCTGTCACGGGATCAGCCCACACACCAGCTCGCCGCCAATCTGCGCCGGGCCTTTTCCGGGATCGTGTCCGGAAATGTAAAGCAGGAAGGCATCGAGTTGGTGCAGAAGCATGGCCCTTTCCAGATTCACGGGGATCAGGAGATCGGCAATGCACTCGACAAGCTGCTGCAATCGTTTGTGGCCCAGCAGCGGATGAAATTGCCAGGTACCCGTTATGAGCCCTGTTACGAGATAATTACGGGTCGTGAATAAAAAAGGCCATGAGAAAATGTCATGGCCTTTTCGATGGATCTGTCAGCGACCTGGGCTTTACTTCATGTTGGCGTAGTAAGCCGCCAGATTCGCCATGTCCTCATCACTGAGGGCCGCTGCCTGGCCCTGCATGATTACGGCCTGACCACCTGTCCGGGTCTTGTTCTTGTACGCCTTCAGCGCCTCGACCAGATAGGCTTCGTTCTGGCCAGCCAGGTTGGGATAGGTTGGGATGGTGGCAATACCGTTCTGCCCGTGACAGGCCGCGCAGACAACGGCCTTGGCCTTACCTTTTTCCGGATCACCCGCTGCCATCGCCGGCGCAGAAACGGCAACGGACACAAGTGTGGCAGCCAGAAGGCTCGAAAGGTGTTTCATGGTGACTCTCCCCTGTTGATCAATGATTCCAGTTTCTTTTGGAGGTGACGATACCGGGCATACTGCCCGTGTGTTTCTGGCAGGTGACTGAGACGACCCAGGCAGTCCTGCGCGTAGTCTAGCGTTTGCGGATCCTTACCACCAGCCACCCAGTGCTTCAGAAGCACCTGAACAAAGTTCAGGTTCAGCGCCGGGTGCCGGGGTGAGTACTCCAGCGCATCCGTGAAGATTTCCAGAGCGCCCGGCAGATTGCCTTCTTCTGCCATACGTATGCCATTGCGATTTAGCTCGGCAGCCCGCTGGCGAGCTCCCGCACTCACTGGCTCTTCACGAATCTGTGCGACCCGCTGCATCACGGCCTCATCTGCTCCGTGGACAAGCTGAACCTGGGACAGAACAAACTCCGCCTGCATATCGCACTCATTATTGAGCAGTGCCTCTGCGTACTCGAGGGTGTAATCACATTCGAGTTCCAGCCCTACTTCCTGATACAGGCCTTCCGCTTCTTCCAGGGCCTGCTCAAGACTGTCCTTATCGCGCAAGCGCTGACACAGTTTTGCCGACAATACCGCCCGCTGAAAAGACTCCGCCTTTTCCAGTACATGCTTTTTTTCCGCCCGCTCCAGCACAGCTACGGCTTCTGCGGCCTGTTTCTCGCGCAACTCTTTTGGCAGGCATTCACTTTTCTCACACAGGGCACGGGCAAAACGTAAATGGTTCGCAGCACAGTCATAAACACTTTTCTCGCCCAGCTCGACGGCATTGCGATAGGCCTCAGTGGCGGTATCAATGTCCTGCAATTCCCAGCTCAGCTCTCCCAGATAGGCCTGACGCCGGATGGCTGACGGCGCTCTACTTACCGCGCTCTGCATCAGGGACTGGGCATCCTGAGTCTTGCCCATCTCCTGCCAGATTTCCGCCAACAAGTCTGAGGCCTGTAGACAATTGGGCGCATGATCCACCACTTTTTTCAGCAGACATTCTGCTTCCTCGTAACGCGCCCGCACCCGGAAGACACGGGCCAAACCGATCTGTGCCCAGATCAGTGGTTTTTCCGCAATCACCCGCTGATAGATCCTCTCTGCCTCATCATAGTCCTGCTCTCTGAAGTACAGCTCGGCCACTGTTTTCTCACACCAGCGGCGGTATTTGCTGCCCTTGTGGATTTTTTCCTCACAACGGCTGATCGCTTCAGAGAGACGGT
>JAUIAZ010000104.1 GCA_030427465.1 Gammaproteobacteria bacterium
CTGGTAGACAACAGCGTCAGTTCTCAGGAAACCGTTGAGGATTGCGAGGTCTGTTGCCAGCCCATGCGCTTGCTGATCGAAGTCGATGGTGACCAGATTCAGGTTGATGCCAAGCGGGAGGATGACTGAGGTCTTGAGTGAGCGCATGAGCAACAAGCATCGCTTGCCTGAAAAAATCTGCCCGGTTTGCCAACGCCCGTTCCGCTGGCGCAAGAAATGGGAGCGCGACTGGGACAATGTCCGGTATTGTTCCGAGCGATGCCGCCGCAGTGCCTCGCCGGGGGGTCGGCAGGCTTGTGATTCCGGCTCCCGCACAAGCGCCGGCAAAGCGTGAGCCAGTCCGTTTGGCGATGCCCCCGGGTGGCCCTGGTGTCACTCTGGCTGGCTATCCTGTTGCTCGGCGGTTGTGCCCTGCCTCCGGTGTCGGCGAGGGAACCGGGCCTTGCTCTGTCGGTACAGGAAACTGCGCAGGGTGGTCTTGGCCGTGCGGTCAGGGATCAGCTGCCACCCCAGGCGGATCTGAGCGGGTTCTATCCCCTCAATGACCCTTATGGCGCCTTTCTGGCCCGTGCTGTTGTCATCCAGGCTGCAGATTATTCTCTCGACCTGCAGTACTACATCTGGCGTGGTGACAGCACCGGCACGCTGCTGCTTCACTTGCTGCATCAGGCGGCCGAGCGCGGAGTTCGCGTCCGCTTGCTGCTGGATGACAATGGCATCAGCGGTCTGGATCCGCTCCTGCAGGCATTGGACAGTCACCCCCTGATCGAGATCCGACTGTTCAATCCCTTCACTTTTCGGGCCTGGAAGCCCCTGAATTTCCTGACAGACTTCTCGCGCCTTAATCGCCGGATGCACAATAAGGCAATGCTGGCTGACAACCAGGTCGCCATAGTCGGTGGCCGAAATATCGGGAACGAATACTTCGGAGGCGAGGGCGTCAGCCTGTTTGAAGACCTGGATGTGCTGGCCATTGGCCCGATCGTGGAAGATACCTCTGCCGATTTTGACCGCTACTGGGCCAGTCAGCTCGCCTATCCCCTGACCCAGATACTCGGCGAGTCTGAGCTGCTTTCTACTGAGCGGGAACTGGCTCAACTCGAGACTCTGGCATCCTCTGCGGCGACCCTCGATTATATTGAGGATATCCAGCGGTCTCCTCTGCGCAGGCAATTGCTGGAGAGCAGCATATCGCTGGTCTGGGCACCCGCCCGACTCGTCAGTGACGCCCCGGAAAAGGCGCTCAACAAAAGTCCGCCTGAGGCTCTGCTCAGTGCCCAGTTACGTACCGCACTGGGCGCGCCTCGGGAGCGGCTGACGATGGTTTCACCGTATTTCGTTCCGACTGAAGCGGGTGTGTCTCTTTTTCGGGAACTGGAGAGCCAGGGCGTAGAGATCAGGGTGTTGACCAACTCACTGGCTGCCAACGATGTCGGTCTGGTTCATGCCGGTTATGCCCGCTATCGGGAGGATCTGCTGAGTGCCGGAGTAGAACTGTTTGAACTCAAACCGCTTGCACGACCCAAGGAGGGAGAAGAATCCGGGGCTGGCATCGGCAGTTCTACCTCCAGCTTGCATGCAAAAACCTTTGCGGTTGATGGGGAACGATTGTTTGTCGGCTCCTTCAACTTTGACCCTCGCTCCACCCACCTGAATACGGAACTGGGTTTTTTGATCGACAGTCCTGAACTGGCGCAGAGACTGGAACATTCCTTTGATGGGCCGTTGAAGCATGCGATGTGGAAGCTGTCGCTGGATGAAAACAGGGAGTTAGTCTGGTCAGATGCGGATCCTCTGGCTAAAACTTTCAACCACGATCCCCACAGCTCCTGGCTGCAGAGAGTCGGGCTTCGTATTATCGGCTGGCTACCGATTGAGCCTTTGCTCTGAGCGCGTTGTCCAGCGACTGAATAATCGCTTTTTCCAGACCGGAATCCAGGGGGTTAACTGAGCTGCCCCAATGCGTGACTGTAGACCCATTCCCGGTAATCAGGTACTTGTTGAAGTTCCAGGCTGGTGTCCGGGTTTGTTCACTCACCCAGCGGAAAGGCGCAATGGCTTCACTCCCTTTCACGTGATTTGGGGCGAGCATGGTGAATGTCACGCCAAAATTCCGAAAACATACCGTAGCCGTTTCCGCTTCACTATCGGCTTCTTGACTGAAGTCGTCGGAAGGCACGCCAACCACGACCAGCCCGGCGCTTGCATATTTCTGATGCAAGGCCTCCAGCTGCTTGAATTGTGGGGTAAACCCGCAATGGCTGGCGGTATTGACCAACAAAACAGTCTTGTTCCTGGTCAGCTCACAAAGATCCACGGTGCGGTCTGAATGCAGTCGAGTGTAGGTGCCGGAAAAAGCGGCCAGACATCCGGTATGTGCGTTATCTTCCGGTGCACCCTTGGCCCCTGTGCTGAAAAGTGAGAAACCCAGCCAGGCCGAAAGGCTGACAAGGAAAGGTAATATCCATTGCAGGGGTTTGTGGTTGGGCAGCATCCTGGTCACTCCATTATTTTTGTCTGGTACGCTTTGCAAGCGGTTCCGGATTGGTTATCTTAAGCTCCGTTTCCAACCTTCTGAAAGAACAATTCCAATAACACAAGGAGACTTTACTGATGTCAGACCTAGAGCATTTTCTCGTCATTGAAAACAACCAGGAGCAAATGGCTCTGTGGCAACCGGATCGCGACCTTCCCTCCGGATGGCACCGTACGGCCTACTCTGGCACCAAAGACGAATGCATGGAATACATGATGAACCAGTGGATGCGCCACGGGCACAAGTCCGGTATTGGACGTCTGCGTCGTAGCGCTGCCGCCTGACGTGTAAATCTGACAAACATTCGGGTCATCCTTGCCACAAACGCCGGCTTCAGGATGGCCCTCCAGATACTTTCTCCGTACATTCCGCCCCCTGAAGTGCCCCAGACCGGGTGAGCCACAGCCTTTGGCCCTTTTCTTGCTGAACTGTCATCAGTTATTTAGATAAGGGGAACACTCATGGGGGATATCCGAAACAGCCAGCTTCTGAAAGTGCTGGCGCTGCTGTCCGTGCTGATAGTGTCAGGCTGTGACAGCGATGATCCGGAAGCAGATAACGAGGCGGCTTATTCGGCGCTGTATATATTTGGCGACAGCCTGTCAGATACTGGCAACTTGGGCACCTTTGCCACACTGGGGCTGGATGACCTGCCAGACCCGTTTTTTGAGAACCGCATCAGCAACGGCCCGGTCATTGTAGACTGGGTGGCTGACAGTCTGGGGCTGGATGCCGACCCTTCGCGATACAACTTTGGCCTGAGCGATGGCAATAACTACGCCGTGGCCGGTGCGCAGGCCGATGATGAAAACAATATCGATCTGGCTTTTCAGGTAGACGCTTTTCTGACCGCACGTTCCAATGATGTACCGGAAGATGCCCTGGTGTTCATGTTCATCGGCGGAAATGATGTAATCGCGCAGCGGGGCTCTGACGAGACGAATGCCGAGACAGCTTTGGGGACAGCCGCGTCACTGGTGGTGACCGAACTGCTGAACCTGGTTACGGCGGGAGCTCGTCATCTGGTGGTTCTCACTTTGCCGGATATCGGTGACATCCCCAAGATCCGGCTTGAGGAAGCGGATAACCCGGGACGTCAGGCTTTTACCACCAGTCTGACGCAGTTTTACAACGAGCGTCTGGCCAACGAAGCCCGTACCCGTATTCCCGCAGATGTGCGCCTTACGGTGATCGATACCTTCACCATTGCCGAATCGGTCAAGCAGAATGCAGCCAGCTATGGCATCACCAATCTGACCGACGCCTGTTATGATACGGACGACCTGGAATACAACGCAGGTTGCAGTGAGTCGCGTTTCGCAGAATATTTCTATTTCGATGATGTGCACCCCACCGCAGTTGCTCATCAGGCGATCGGGGAAATGGTTGCCAGTCGTATTCCGGCGAGAAATGCGTCTGAATAGACACGCCAGCGATCTTGGGCAGACAAAAAAGAGAGAGGCTGACAGCCTCTCTCTGGGGTGGAATGCGTCTAGTTCAGGAAGTTGGGAAGGTGGGGGAACTCGCTCATACTGCGCTTGTCCCTTCTCCTTTCCGCGTTCCGTCTTTCTGCCTTAGCTGGCAGGATGAAACGCGTTTCCTGCCTGGACCGGCGGCTGTCATGACGCCGGTCAACCTTCAGATCGTACATCGCGGCCTCCAGTGACCCGGCTGTTTCCGGAAGCGTATTGCCCGAGTCACGTTCCCATTTTACGCTCCTCTATATGGCATCTGTATGACCTCTTCAGAGCGATTGGTGGCAAATAGCCGGCTGCTTATGACATTGAGGTATTTAAGAGCTTACTCGAAGGAGTCCATCACCACTTGCCCCATACTTTTGCTGCTGGCATTGCTGATCAGCCGGTACTTGCGGAACCAGTCCCACCAGGCGTAAACGGTTTCATATTCAACGTCCACATCGACAGTCTGGTTGGCTGTGCCATTCTCATAAGCCTTGGCGCCACTGAGCGCAAAAGTCATGTCACGACCCTTGACCAGCCAGGGGTAACCTGAGCTGAAGTCCCATCCCAGCCCCTTGAACTGGTCGTTATGCGGCATCTCTTCACTCATGATGATGGGGTAGTGATAATCATAGTAAGTAGAAGGTCCGTTGACGCCATTCTTGACCCGTCCGTCTATGCGCAGATCGCGGGTGCAGCTGTCATAGGCGCCATCAAAAGCTGCACCGCAGGCACTGTGCAGAGGGACAACGCTGTCGTCGGTCCCTTTGATGAAGAGATGAGTCAGCAGGCCATACAGCTCTTCGCCCGCAGAGGCGACACGCAACCGGGGTATGGCTGGGATATTGTCGACCGAGGTGTTTCTGGCAACCGAGGGTTGCAGGTCATACAAGATGCCTGGCTCCAGTCCGGGTGCATTGAGATCTCCCCCAAGCCACGCTGCCAGGCCTTCCGCAATGGCGCCTGGGATGTTGGCACCGTTAGCCACAGCGTTCAACCAGACGGCACCTTCCGTGCCGCCACCGGCACCTGCCAGGTCTACAAAAGCCACCACATTCAGGTGGTTTTCATACTGATCCAGCAGATGGGAGTTATCCATCACATAGCGCATGACCAGGTCGCCGGTAGAGTGGGTGACGACCACACAACCCTCGGCACAGTAGCCCGGTTCGCTGGCAAACAGTTGCTTCAGCTGGTTGACCACATTCAGGCCGGAACCGCTCTGGTCCGGTTCTTCAATGCGCTTGGCGGATGAGAAGTGCAGGATCTTCGCATGGGGATCGTCGTCGCCTATGCCATTACGATTGCTGTCACCTTGTCCGTTGTTGTAGAGGGGAAAGCTTTTCCAGTAATCCACGCCATCCGCCTGTCCACCGTCTGACGGCGGCAGGAACACATGCTGTGGCAGAAAGCCCTGAATAAGAATCACGTTTTTACCGGCCAGTTTACCGGCATTTGCGCCAGAGGCAGCTAACAGAAAGCTGGCCGCAAGCAGGGATGAGAGCAGTTTCATGATCTGAGTCCTTTTGTCATTGTTCAGAGGATCATTTCGATTCAGTATTTTTGGAGTTTTGCATTGGCTTTCAGCTGTCCGGTTCACCTCCTATCTGGGAAAGAAAATCCAGGCGGGCACTAGCCCTTTCGTTTTCATAGGGCTGGTCTTCATAGTCAGTGAAAGGAAATCCTGTCACCGCAAAACTGTCGCTGACACTGCTGCCAAACTCAGTCAGGTAGCGTGGTGCAGTGGGCAGGCGTTGCAGTGAGAGATCGCGCAGCTCATAAGGGCCTTCCTTGCCCATGGCCCGAAGAGCCGTGATGTGCGCTCTGAGCGTGAGCAGAGATTGATTGTTTTCTAGTAATTCGCGGCTGCTCAGATTGAGTAGGGGTTGCCCGCTGGCAGCGTCATAGAGATTGGCCGTGAGTTTGTGCAACCCTGGTTGTGACACCAGAATCTGAACAGGGATCTGCAGATTTGCCCCGACGACAGAGGCGGGTTGTACTGTCTCAATCAATGCAACAGCGGAGACATAACTGAATGGAGCGGCGACTTCGAAATGCTCGCCGTCAATTTCAAAGTCAGCAATCAGAACAAAATCATTTCCGGCGCTTTGTGTCAGCGCCTCAGAGTGATTGAAGAGGATGGGGTAGTGGTGAGCCTGCGTGCCAGAGGCGGATACATCCTGAACGCGCGCCAGTACTTTGCGGCCAGACATGATTCTGGCCGATACCCGGCTGTAGCGGCTGCTGTCCAGATCCGATATGCGGGCGAGCGCTTCGACGGCTTCTCCTTCGGTGAAGCGGTACTTGCTCATCTGTAGCGACAACCCTGGTGCCTCCGGGTTGTCGAAGTCGGTTGGAGTGGCTGACTCTGAACTACGGTTTGGCTGGTACTTGGCAAGCTCCTGCGCGTTTCTTATGGGGCGTGAGAACGGTGGGTACTGTATATCTTCGGCGAACTGGTCTCTGACCTGTGTCAGACGTGCCTTTAACTCGGTCTCAAAGAAAGGAGGTTCGTCTTCGGCTTGCAACACCGGGCCGGTTTCATCCGGTTCAGTTGGTGTGAGGCCCTTGGCTGTTGTCGCCGACCCGGAAGCCGCGATAACTGGAGCCCGAGCCGCTGTATGGCTGACTTCGGCGGTTTCGGTGTTGCTAACCTGGGTCTGGTTGTCCGCTTTGTCTGTCAGAACCCAGATCAGCAGAGCGCTGAAAGTCAGCAAAAAGGTGCCAGGAACCCATCCTCTGCGGGTTCGGGCAGGCTGCTTGTGTTTCATGTTTCGTCCGCCAGTTTATTGTTGTCTGAAGCTTAAGAAGCCGAAGGAACCGTCCTCGCAGAATGGTGCCTTGCGTACTGGCGTTGAAATTAGCGGGATCAGGCAAGCAGAACACCCGACAAACAGAGTACCTGTTCAAGAATTGAGAACCCTGCACGGTATGAAGTTTCTGAAACAGGTGCTAATGAGCCGAGGTGACCCAAATCGGCAAAGCCAGGACAGGTGCGCAGCAGCACCCAGTAGACATATCCACGACTGACACGGTAGTGTTAAGGGCATTGTTTGCCGGCAGCAGACATCACCCCATTTTTCAGCATTGCTTTCAACAAGATATCAAGAAGGAATCGAAGTCCCCATGCCTGGCTATTTTTCTGATTCGGAAAACACCATAGACCTCATTTTGCTGACAAAGAGTGCAGCAGAGCCGTGGCTGAGCCAGCAGAGCCCCTCAGTGAAAAACTGGGCAAAGAGCTGCGGTTTTCCAGCCGGCCAGAAAGTGTTGTTGAGACCGGATGCTGAAGGTGCTCTGCTGGGCGCAGCGGCGGTAATTGATCCGGATGGTGATTACTTCGTTGCGGGTGACCTCGCCAATCAGCTGCCAGCGGGAAATTACACCCCGGTACTGTCTGAGCTGGGCCTGAAGGACGAAGCCCGTTTTACAGAGCAGTTTGCAACCAGCTGGGGCCTTTCGCGTTATCGCTTCGACCGCTATGTGAAGGAAAGTGATCAGAGGCCCAAAGCGACCTTGCATATCCGGGACGACTCAATTCGCGATCGGGCGCAGACAACCATTGACGCAGTATGCCTGACCCGCGATCTGATCAATACGCCAGCGAGCGACATGATGCCGGTGAACCTGGCTGCTGCTGTGCAGTCCATGGCGGAAGAGTTTGGGGCCCAGTTCTCACAGATCATCGGGGAGGAATTGCTGAGTAGTAACTATCCGATGATTCACAGTGTCGGCCGGGCCAGTGTGCACGTACCGCGACTTCTGGACTTGCGTTGGGGCGACGAGACGGCACCACGGGTTACGCTGGTCGGTAAAGGCGTGTGTTTTGATAGCGGGGGCCTCAATATCAAACCCGGCAACTTCATGCGCCAGATGAAGAAAGACATGGGGGGCGCCGCACACGTTATCGGACTTGCCCGTCTGATCATGTCCCGGAACTTGCCCATCCGTCTGCGGGTGCTTGTGCCAGCGGTCGAGAATGCCGTTGCCGGTAATGCTTTCCGTCCCGGAGATGTGCTGCCGACGCGTCAGGGTTTGACGGTGGAAATTGATAACACCGATGCGGAAGGTCGCCTGGTTCTTTGTGATGCCCTCACCGAAGCCTCGAATGATTCTCCGGAACTCATTGTTGACTTTGCTACGCTGACGGGCGCCTGCCGCGTTGCGCTGGGCACGGAATTACCCGGATTCTTCTGTAATGATGAGACGCTTGCCCAGGATCTTAGCCGGGCGTCCGCCCGTGCGCAGGATCCGGTCTGGCAACTTCCTCTGCATGCCGCATACAACGACATGCTCAAGAGTGATATTGCTGACACGCTGAACAGTTCTGCTTCAGGCTTTGGGGGAGCGATCACAGCGGCACTCTACCTGCAGAAATTCGTCGGGGAAAATCTCCCCTGGGTACACTTTGATGTCATGGCCTGGAACAACCGTTCATTGCCGGGACGTCCCGGCGGAGGGGAGGCCATGGGGCTACGTGCGGTATTTGAGTACCTGCAGAGCAAATATGGCTGACTGCTGACCCTGTTTCTACGAAGGCTCTGTTAAATCCAGAGCAGTTTGCGGCTTACCTAACCTTGAAAGGTCATTTGGCACCGAACTCTGCACAGTCATTAAGAGGCACATACTGAATCCTGGCCAAACAGGCTTGGGTGGTCAGGTTGGGGCCTTTGCTGTCCTCGGCGTGTGTTGATGTTTGAAGACCGCTCCTAGGGTTTTAGCGGACATTTTTGTTGCTTGGAGGGGATGTCTGCTTTTCGTTCGGTTTTCGTTTATGTTTTGCCGGTATCAGCCCATTCAACATTCGTATTAGGTATGGCCCTCTGAGCCGCTTCATCACCCAGCATGAGTTTTTCCATCAATGGACAGCGCTTTGGCTTTGAGTCTTGGAGATGCCCGTAAAGCGACTTTCTTGTCATGTAAGTGCTAACTCCAGTATCCGGATGTGGCATATGTGGATCGGCACCTCGATCCATCAATGCTTTGACCATCCTGAAATTTTCGTCCGCTAATGCATTAGCCGCCCATGCTATGGGCAATCCGCCCTTCTCATCCGGCAAATTGGGGTCGGCCCCGAGGTCCAATGCAAGGTTCACAGCCAAGGCGCAACCATCCTTAACGGCGAGGTTCAATAGGGCTTGGGGCCCCTTGGGTTGGTATCCCAGTGCTTCAAAACTTTTCAGGAAACGTTCATCGTCGCATCCTTCTCCGCGCATCCAGTCGGTATAAAACAGCTGCTCATAATCGGGTTCACAGCGCTTCGGGGCTGCGCCGTAGCGCAGCAGCGTTTCGTAAATGTCATAACGGCCCAGCAAGATGGCCTTTCGCAACATACAGAAGTCATAAGGTCGGTCATTGGCGTTATCGTAGGTAATGCCAAAGTTCGGTACCCGAGCACAGCCGGACAACTGTGCGAACACAGGATGTTCGTTTTCGCAATAGTTTCGGGTGCTGCAGCCACTGATCAATTCTAAGCTGACGATAAATGCTATTAACAGCGCACTCATGGACACGGTTAGCTCCCTTGGTGGGCAGGTTGGAATACTCCACCCAAAGTAAAGTGGAAATCTGCACCACAGGCAATCATCGGCTTGCCTGTCTCCAGAGTGTTCCTGAAAGCAGCCCCTCAAGGGCTGATTAATTGGGCGGGCTTGACGAGACAATGCAAACGCATTACTTTAAGAGATGTGTTGTTTTGATGGATAGTGAGGCTCACGATGTCGAATGGGCTATTGGTTACTGAGTCTACTCTGACTGACCGTTATCAAACTACTGTACCTGAAGCCGTACGGAGAGCATTGCACTTGGGTAAGCGAGAAAAGATCCGCTACACCATCAAGGATGATGGCAGTGTCGTGTTGACACGCGCCGATGCGGATGAGAACGACCCTGTTTTGACCAGCTTTCTGGAATTTCTGGCCAAGGACATTCAATCCAACCCTCAGCACTTGGAGTCAGTAACTCCTGAGTTGCTTTCACGCATTCAAGGACTTGTGGAGGGGGTTCATGTGGATTTGGATATGCCTTTGGATGATGAGGACGATTAAACTTGCCGCCCTCAACCAACCTGGTTATCAATGGGTGGACAATCTTTTGTCACCCGTTATTCCTTGATCAACTGGAGACCCTTTCCGAGAAAGTTGCATCGCTTAAGACGAAAGACCCGCAGAACTTTTTCAAGAAAAATGATACCAAGCGCTTGGCGGCAATAGCCAAGCTTGCCTTTGAAATCATACCCATAGACCCATCATCGCCGGAATATCGCCAAGGTGAAACCCTTGGCAAAGAACACAAGCACTGGTTCAGAGCCAAGTTCTTCCAGCAGTACCGGTTGTTCTTCCGCTTTGATTCAGCTTCCAAGATCCTTGTCTATGCGTGGGTCAACGATGAAAAAACGAAAAGGGCATACGGTAGCAAGACAGATGCCTATCGGACCTTTGAAAAAATGCTTGCCACTGGCAGTCCACCGGATAGTTGGGAATCTTTGCTGAAGGAAGCGAAAGGTACTCTTGATCGTATGGAAAAATTGACGAAAAAGCTCTGAAATAAATACGGCTTCAGCCTCAAGCCTCAGCCATTGGAGAAAAAATAGCGGACATTTTTTGAAACCCGAAGTGATGTCTTCAATGGACCCGAGAAAAGACTAAAAAAGCCATAATTCCTGCAGTAACCGGTGGTCCACAATGCGACCATTAGAGAGTAACCGGTC
>JAUIAZ010000105.1 GCA_030427465.1 Gammaproteobacteria bacterium
TTGCTGATCCATGGGGTAGGCCCCAAAGTGAAAGGGACTATGGAACTGGAGTTCGGTGTGGATCTCTTTGTATTTCCAGCCGCCTTTGAGTATCCGAACGTTTTCGTTCTCCGCGACGGAGGTTTCTACCGCCTGGTCAATTTCAAAGGCAACTTTGACCCACTTATCCTGAACTTGGCTGTCGAGCACTGCTAGAGCTTCCGGCAACACTTTCTTGAAGACACCAAAATAAGCTTGAGCATGGCGATTACCTTCAAATGCATCGGGTATGTCGTTCAAGCGTCTGTCTTGTACTTGCTCTTCGAATTCTCGGAACAGCATGTACTGTTTCAGTGGGTGGTCGAATAGCTTTTCCGCCTCTTCAATGGCTTGGCGTAGCAGCTTGGAAAATGCTTCCTGAGCATACGGGTCATCCCGTAGCTCTTGTTCAATCATGCGGGTCACACGGGTTTTGATAATGTCGGTTTCGTTGCGGGTTTTATCTTCGCTCCAGTCTTCAGGCTGTTGCTTTTGCCCCATCTTGCCTACTTCATAAACGCCGCCGGGTTCTTTAACCTCGACACCCACCACATGCTTATCTAACAGCTTTTTCACTTGTTCGGCGTATTCGTCGTAGTCAATCCTCTCACCGGCATCTTGCTGCACCAGTTGGCGCAGGCTGGAGAATTGCTTCACCGTTTCTTTATAGTGACGACGATCCTGGTCGCTAAAGCTCTTGTCTTCAAAGAAGGTGGCGGATTGCAGCGCTACCTTCAAGCAGCTGGCGAAGGCTGTCAGGGCTTCGTAGAAGTCCTCTCGCACTTTCAGGTGCACGTCAACCAGCTCGCCGCTCTCTCCCGGCGCTAAAGGCTTTTGCTCTTCAATCTTTGGTACCAGCACCTGACGCAATTGCTCAATGTCGTTCTTGTTTTTCACTCCATCGAATATGGCCCATAGCTGCTTATAAAGCTGTGGCAGGCGCTTGTATTCGGTACTCATCTGGTTGTAGAGGCCAGCAATATCATTGATGTCGTAACCGCCCTGAGTGCGGGAGGCCAGATCCTGATATTTCTGGATGGTGGTATCCAGCTCAGCCAGAATGCCGCGATAGTCGATGAGCAAGCCAAACTTCTTCTTCGGGTGTAGCCGGTTTACCCGTGCAATCGCTTGGATCAGGTTGTGTTCTTTCAGGGGTTTGTCGATATAGAGCACAGCGTTTTTCGGCTCATCGAAGCCGGTGAGCAGCTTATCAACCACGATGAGTATCTTAAGTGAATCATCTTTGTCGAAGCGTTCAATTAGGTGCTTTGTGTAAGCCTGTTCATCCTGGCTTCCCACGTTGTCTTTCCACCACTGGGTCACTTCCGGTGTGGTGGCCTCATCCACAGCCGTATTACCTTCGCGGCTATCCGGCGGGCTCATCACCACGGCAGATTCAAACAAGCCAGCTTCGTCGAGATACTTTTTGTATTTGATAGCCGAGGCTTTGCTGTCGCAGGCTAACTGGCCTTTCAAACCTTCATCGATGTTCTTTACGAAATGGTTGGCAATATCCAGGGCAATCAAACGAATGCGGTCATCCGCACCGTATACTTGGCCTTTCTTGGCAAACTTGCGCTTTAGGTCGGCCTTTTGCTCGCCTGAAAGGCCTTCGGTAATCCGCTCAAACCAACTGTCGATGGCGCGTTCATTCACATCCAGGTCGGGAATACGCTCTTCGTACAGCAGCGGTGTCACCGTCTGGTCTTCCACCGCGCGCTGCATGGTGTAAGCGTGCACAATGGGGCCAAACTTATTAGTGGTCTTGTCGTCTTTTAACAGTGGTGTGCCAGTGAAGGCGACAAAGGCAGCATTAGGCAGCGCCTGCTTCATACGGATGTGGTTTTCACCACCCTGGCTGCGGTGGCCTTCATCAATCAGCACAATGATGTCAGAGCTGTTGTTCACACACTCCGGCATTTTGGTAGCGGTATTAAACTTCTGGATGAGCGAGAAGATAATTCGCTCCGTGCCTTTACCAATCTGTTCGGCCAGGCGTTTGCCAGAGGTGGCCATCGCTGCTTCTTTGTCTTTCTTCCCGGCCAGCTCGCCGCCAGAGGCAAAGGTTTTGCTCAGCTGGGCTTCCAGGTCTACCCGGTCAGTTACCACCACGATACGGCATTGCTTCAGGCTTTCGTGCAGGATCAGCGCCTTACTTAAAAACACCATAGTGAATGACTTACCCGAACCCGTGGTGTGCCAAATCACACCGCCTTCACGGCCACCTGTGCTACTTCGGGTATTGATGCGTTCAATCAGCCGCTTGATACCAAATACCTGCTGATAACGGGCGACGATTTTGCCAGCCTTTTTATCGAACAAGGTGAAATAACGGGTCATCTCCAGCAACCGGGCAGGGCTTAACAGACTGATCAGTAATTGATCCTGACCAGTCACAGCAAGCTCCCCCGCGGTGGTCAGGCTATGGTACCAATCCAGGTCTTTTGCCGGACGGTGGCTGAATAGGCCTGCCAACTGTTCATCTTTGAGCGTTTTGTTTTTGATGGCGTACATCTCGGCATCGATGATGTCTTCTTCACGCCAGGCAGCCCAGAACTTAGCAGGCGTGCCACAGGTACCATACCGGCCTTCGTTGCCGTTTATGGATAACAACATTTGGCTATAGGCGAACAGTAACGGAATTTCATCATGGCGCTGGTTACGCAGGCTTTGCGAAATGCCTTCGTCAATGGTGGGGCCTTTCTTGGCATTACCATCGGGGCGTTTCGCCTCAATCACAACCAGAGGAATGCCGTTAACAAAGCAGACAATGTCTGGTCTGCGGCTTTCGACTCCACCAGAGCGGGTAACGGTAAACTCTTCGGTGAACACAAAGCTGTTATTGGCCGGGTTCTGCCAGTCAATCAGCGCAATGGTCGGGCTGGCCTTTTTGCCTTCCACAAACTCAGTGACGGAGATGCCATACAGCAGGTGGTTGTACAGACGCTCATTAGCCGTTAACAAGCCTTCGTTAAGTGCCGGGCTGCATACCTCGGCAATCAGGTTGTCGATGGCCTTTTCAGACAGCGGGTAGCTTTTACCGGCAAAGGTGAAAGTGCGCTTTTGAAGCTCACCACGCAGCACCTGGTGTAAAACCACTTCATCCGCTTTACCACCACGGGCGGCTAACGCGAGTTCAGGAGAGAGGAATGACCACCCAAGGTTGGTCAACAACGTCAGCGCCGGTAACTTGGCACTGTATTCTTCCTGAAATTTAGGGATGTATTGTGTCATTGTTATCTCTCTTCAACCCCTGATACCCGAGGTGCAGCCAAAATTAGCGTTGTTGATGGTAGCTGCTCAAATCACTGTCTAAAGACCAAACAAAGACCTCTCGCGTTGAGAATCGACTAACGCACTTATTGAACTCTTCAATAATGCTTAAATCACCAAAGCTAGTACCTTCACCGGTTTTTTTAGGCGACTTGTTTGCTCCTGCCTGGTCTGGAAATTTATCTATCCACGTCAACACCTCAGCGGAATTTGGAAATTCACTTGGTTGATAGGGGGCATCACCACTAAAAGCACCTTTTACAGCTTTGCAAAAGCGCTGAGCAGTTTTACGTCTTGTTCCACCGTCACCGTTCTGGGCAATGTGATTACCCGTCTCAATAATAGTGGCCATGGGCAAGATGAAGGTCGCACCAAGTTCTGCATAATCTGCGAAAGATGCAGTAACTGTATCCTTATCCTGATTTTTTCCGGGAACGTTAAGTAGATTCAGGAAAACTGACGTGTCTATGATGCAAATTGAACTCATTCATCATCTCCCTGCATTTGGCTCAACCAGTCCATGGCATTTTGTTTCTTCTGCTCTGGAGTAATGGGAGACTTCACAAAGCGATCTACAACGCCATTGGTGACCAATTCACCTAGCGGACCCTGAGAAACCAAACCAGGATAATCACGTAAATCTGAAAGGCGAATAAGTTGGCTGTCGCCAGTAATTTTGTTGCGGTAGCAAAACACTACATCCCCGAGCGATGAATCCGGTAGAGCGTCCATGCGTTGATAGCAGCAAACGCACGTTTCTTGCGTCAGCTTGTTGCCGCATAGTCGCTAGAAGTTGTTTTGCTCTTGAAGGATGCACACCATTATCAACTTCTTCAATCACCACCGTTGATCCTTCAGGCGCAGATAGTAAGGCTGCGGCAATAGCCAAAACTCTTAAGGTGCCGTCAGATAGGAGCTCTACAGACCACTTTCTGTCTGTATTGCCAAAGCTTTCAATCAATTCCAACGATACCTGGCCCCGGCGATCTTCAAAAAAGTTAATATCTTTAACGTCCTGCTCAGGAAGGCTTTTAATGAAGTCGATAATGATGGGCTTCAGCGCTTCGTCTTTCCACAAGGTGAAAAGCACACCTGAAAGATTCGCACAATCACCTCGTAAGCGTTTTTCAGGGTAACTGTCGCCACGCATTAACGAAGGCACGGGGTCGAGAAATAAGGTATTTGAAAGCAGGTTTTGAAATTTCTCGGTGATTTTTGGAATTTCCTGCTGTGCTTTCTTATGACCCGCTTCAAACATTGCTGACGACGCAAGTTGATTCAGAATAGCAATTTGGTCGGTGCAGCTGACCTGGGGTTTTCTACCACCTCGCGCGAAGTTGTTATAGGCAACTCTTACGTCAGTGCCTAAGCCCGATGATTTTTGTTCAATTCTATATAAAGGGAAGTTTTCTTTTGGTGAGGTGATGGTTTCTTGCGAAATATGTAACTCATCGTCACGTAACGACACTTCAACTTCAAAATGATTCCAGTTGGCATCATCCGTTGTGCAACCCAAAGAAAACGCGGTTGCGCTCAAATGCCCTAAGTCCCTCACTTGGCCGCGAAGAATCTGCTCTGAATCATCAACTCGGTGCTTCAATACAGATAATTTCTGGCCTTGGGCTAGCCAAGCTAAAAAGCGGAAAGCTTCCAATGCATTACTTTTACCAGAAGCATTGGCCCCAATCATCAGCGTCAGCGGTGACAAGTGCAAAACCTGGTCTTGATAGCTCTTGAAGTTTTGTATATGGATCTGGGTTAGCATTACGCAACCTCCTTATCATCAATCTTTACTCTTCGCTTACCCGTCAGTAACTGCTGCATCAAGGCTTTCTTCTCTTGCTTTAATGCATCGAGTTTTTGTTTCAGTGCTGAGATTTCCTGATCGGCAGTGGACAGGACGGCGGCGATTTTTTGTTGTTCGATCATATCGACAGGCACTTTAAAATCTTTCTCTTTCAGCTCCCTCATATGGCGGCTGTATCCCAGATTAGGAATATCGGTATGACAAAGTAAGTAGTAGCCAAACTTCTTATCTAGGAACTCTTTACTATCTAGCACCTGCGTTGGTAGTGTTCAGAATTCTGTGTCATTTCTTTATCCTACACAAAAAGAGATGACCTATGACAACACCCACTTTCGACATCGATGCTGCTTTGGCCGCCCTGCGTGAAGGCAAAGACCTTAATGGCAAGGATGGCATACTGACGCCTCTGATCAAACAGCTCACAGAAGCTGCCATGAAGGCAGAGATGGAAGAACATCTCGCCAAAGAACAGAAGCCCAACCGCAAAAATGGCAGCAGCTCTAAAACTGTCAAAAGCCCTTCCGGTAGCTTTGAGCTGAAAACTCCCAGAGATCGTTCCGGAACCTTCGAGCCCCAACTGGTTAAAAAGCACCAAACTTTTCTAACCGATGAAATAGAGCGCAAGATCCTCGCGCTGTATGCGCTGGGTAACAGCTACCAGGATATCCGCGGGCACATTGAGGATCTGTACGGTATCGCGGTGTCTAACGGCACTCTCAATGCAGTTACCGACAAACTCCTGCCAGAGCTTCAAGCTTGGCGAGAGCGCGACCTGGAAGCCATTTATCCGATTGTCTGGCTCGACGCCATTCACTACAAGATCAAAGAAAACGGCCGCTACGTCAGCAAAGCGATCTACACCATTCTGGCCCTGAACATCGAAGGCAAGAAAGAACTGCTCGGCCTGTATCTATCCGACCAGGAAGGCGCTCACCACTGGCTGAGTGTGCTAACCGATCTATATAACCGCGGCGTCAAGGATATCCTGATCGCCTGCGTAGACGGCCTCAAGGGCTTCCCTGAAGCCATCGAGAGTATTTATCCGAAAACCGAAATCCAGCACTGCATCATCCACCAGATCCGCAACTCGCTGAAGTACGTGGCCTCGAAGAACCAGAAGGCCTTTATGGCTGATCTAAAGTGTGTCTACAAGGCCGCCACCCTGAATGCAGCAGAAGCCGCGCTGGATGATCTGGAAGCCAAGTGGGGCGAGAAGTATCCACTGGTCATCAAATCCTGGCGCAGCAAATGGCCAACACTCTCCACTTACTTCAAGTATCCGGATTATGTCCGCACAGCGATATATACCACCAATGCTGTGGAGGCCGTACATCGTCAGTTCCGCAAACTGACCAAAACGAAGGGCGGATTTGCCAGCGAGAGCGCCTTACTTAAACTGCTTTACGCCGGTATACTCAAAGCGTCGGAGCGATGGACGCACCCTGTGCAAAACTGGAACCTGACGCTGTCACAGATGGCGATACATTTTCCTGGCAGGCTGGAGAATCATATCAGCCTATGACGCTGCGATTGCTGACACAGAATATTGAACACCCTCGCGGAAATGAACGAATTTGGCGTCCGCTTCCGTGCAAAAGCAGGCACAATATTTGGCGTGGCTGACTTCTGCTTATGGCCTGAAGCAGACCTCAAAAACCCGCAGAAATGGCAGTTTCTAACGTCCGCTACCGGATCTTTCCAGTCCATATTTTAGTCAATTTTCAGGTTCCTATAAGGTCCGCAATGCGACCTGAGCCGTCAAAATCACCCGTAGGTTGCCTCGAAATCACTCTTTGTACAGATGTTATTGGGTGTAAATGGGTGTACTATTGGTTCATGCTGAACATAAACTCCCTCCAGATCACCCCTGAGATACTAAGCCTCATAGCTAGGATTGACGAGTTCAAAGGCGCTTGGCGCGCTCTGGGAACTCTCGCCCCTGACCGTTTGTCTGCATTGCGACGAGTAGCAACCATTGAGAGTATTGGCTCTTCAACTCGAATTGAAGGAAGCAAGCTGTCTGATCGAGAGGTCGAGCAACTGCTTTCAAAACTGGAGATTAAAACCTTTGCCTCGCGGGACGAACAGGAGGTCGCCGGGTATGCTGAGTTGATGGACTTAATTTTCTCATCTTGGCAAGACGTTCCATTCACCGAGAACCACATCAAGCAATTACACCAGATCTTGTTGCGTTACAGCGAAAAAGATAACTGGCACCGCGGTAGCTATAAAACAAATCCGAACAGTGTAGCGGCCTTTGATGAAACCGGCGCTCAAATCGGAATAGTTTTTCAGTCGGCGTCTCCATTTGATACTCCGCGTCTCATGATGGAGTTGGTAACCTGGGTGAATGATGAACGCGAATTGGCTCAGCTTCATCCGCTATTGGTAATCGCTCTTTGCGTCGTAGTATTTCTCGAGATCCACCCATTCCAAGATGGCAACGGACGCCTCTCTCGCGTTCTGACTACGCTGCTCCTTCTTCAAGCTGGATATGCCTATGTACCATACAGTTCACTAGAGAGCGTAATCGAGCAAAACAAGGAAGCTTACTACCTGGCACTTCGCCAGACGCAAGCGACAATTCGAACCGAGTCACCAAACTGGCAGCCTTGGCTCATATTCTTCCTACGCTCCCTGGCAGAACAGGTGCGGCGGCTCGAGAAAAAGGTTGAGCGGGAGAAAATTGTGTTGGCTACCATGCCGGAACTGCAGCTCCAGATCGTCGAATTCGCTCGCGAACATGGACGTGTGACCATTGGTGATGCTATCAAACTGACGGGTAGTAGCCGCAACACGTTAAAACAGCATTTTCGGGCACTTGTAGAACAGGGTGTCATCGAACAACAAGGAAAAGGAAGAGGAGTCTGGTATAACCTTCGCTAGGGATCGTAGGCTCAGCCCAGAAGCCGCGTGAGAGCGGTCAAAAATAATAGAAGCAACCTGGTAGCAGCATTCTTTATCATGTCTGCTGTCCAACATAGCGCAATCGTCCGAATGTCTTAAATCCAGCACCCCGAAACGTCAGCAAAGCACTACGTACCAGACCTAAAAAGCAGTGTACTCTCGGGCACTCAGAGTTCAGCTCTGCGATCTGAACGGCCCACAAGCCTGCAGCTACTGCCCATAAGTTGCCCCCTCAGTCTGAATTATGCTTTTAAGACCGGTAAGGGGTAACCGCTCGGTGTGTGCGGTGCGCACGGTTGCTTGGGCCCGTTTCTCTCTCAGAGCCCGTGCATTTTCTGAATGCTGCGAATGCCTTCGTTTTTCACAAAGTGGGCCATGGCCGCATTAAAGTCGGCTGCGATCTTCTCGTGATCCGGATTCTGACGGCTGATGGCGACGTGCAGGGGGTTTTGATTCAAGGGAGGGTTTATGAACTCCACCTGCCTGACCAGTTCGGGCGCACTGTTGATGAGTTCGAAACGGCCGGCAATCTCGTCTTCCAGTGTCAGATCGATTTCGCCACTGGCCACTTTGCGTACATTGTCGGTAAAGCTTTTACCAAGCACCCGGTTCAGGTCGTCCCTGGCCTGAAAATCCGGTGAATAGGCATAGCCCTCGATAACCCCGATACGATAGGCCTTGAGGGCATCCAGCCCGGTAAACTCAATGGGAGACCCGCGTTTTTTCAGAAAGCGGATGCGGTTATCCATGTAGGGCAGGGTGTAGTGAATCTGACGGGCACGCTCTTCCGTGAACCAGACGGCGATCAGCCCGTCGAAGTCGCCTTTGATGGTGCCCTCCATCGCCTCCGACCAGGGCACGATGCGAACATCCACATCATAGCCGGCCAGGCGGAAGATCTCTCTGACCACATCGCTGGCGTAGCCCTGGTTGATCAGGTCTTCTCCGGTGAAAGGGTGCCACTCATTGGCGGCCAGTGTGAGTTTCTGTGCCTGTGCTGGCGAGCATATCAGGATAAGGAGCAGAAGCAGGGTTCGCATAATCCGGTTTTCCTCTTTTGTTGTTGCTTTTATTGTAGATGTAGCCGGCGCTGCCGGTTTAACCCGGCGGCAGATTCTTCAACAGAAAATCACGCACGTTGCCACCCATGGCTGCCCGGATGTCTTCTTCCGGCCAACCGGACTCTTGCAGGGCCTGCGTGAGCTGTACCATGTTGGCTGCATCAACGGGTGTGACCACCGCACCGTCGAAGTCAGAGCCCAGAGCCACATGATCGACTCCAATGCGCTTTCTGACATAATCCATGGCCCGGGCAATATCCGTCGTTTCCTGCCCGCACACGGCAACGTCCCAGAACCCGATCCCGACCAGCCCGCCGTTTTCTCCCAGTGCATCCAGCTGTGCGTCAGTGAGATTCCGCGTGCCAGGGCAAGTACCGGCTACACCGGTGTGGGATACCATCACCGATCGTCCGGTGAGCGCCAGGACCTCATCAAAGGTTGCCGGAGAGGCGTGAGCCAGATCGATGATCAGCGAGCGTTTATCCATCTCCTTTACCCACTCTCGTCCCAGGTCAGTCAGTCCGCCTTTCTCAAGACCGTGAGCACTGCCGCCGATAGCGTTATCGAAAAAGTGGGTGGGGGCCAGCATCCGGAAGCCGGCTTCCTCTAGTTTCCGGAGGTTGTCCAGATCTCCCTCCAGGGCATGTGAACCCTCCAGCGTCAGCCAGCCACCCACCAGTTCCGGGTCCTGCTCGCGGTCGGCCAGTAGCTGTCGAAGGTCTGCCTGGCTGAGTATCACTCTGAGCTTGCCTTCACTCGCCAGGCTGGCTTTGTGCAGTCTTTCGGCCTGCAGCAGTGCTCTGCGGGTCAGGTCACCCAGGGCTGCCGGAGGCCAGGCCTGTGCGAGCCCGAGCCAGAAAATTGAGTCACTGTCGCTGCCATTGCTTTCGTAGTTGATGCCCTGGGGAACCTGCGTCACGACACTGAAGCCTTGCAGGGCCATGTTTCCGGCTTGTAGGCGGGGCAGGTCTACCAGCCCCCTGTTGTAGGCTCGGTCAATATGACGGCCCCAGAGGAGGCTATCTGCGTGAAGATCCGAGACAAACAGGGTCTGATGCAGGTCTGCGGCATTTTCACTGGGTTCGGGCCATTCCGTGACTGTCGGATGATTCAGTGAGTGATCCACAAGAGAGGGGACCAGACCGTAAAAAAGGAGTGATCCGATAATGGCGACAAAACAGAGAATCTGGATGGTTTTTTTCATGGGTTTAACCATACTTCAAGTTGCCCGGCAGCGCACACTCTTTGTGAGAGGAACCGCGTGCTTCCGGCGCAGCTTTTTTTGTGTGGATCTGCAAGAATAGAGAGATCATACGTTCGATTAGCAGGAGTTCTTCATGTCAGTGTCCCACCCCCTGAATCGCGACTTGTTCAGCGATGTAATGGTGCCCAACTATGCGCCACCCGCCGTGATACCGGTTCGCGGCGAAGGGAGCCGGGTCTGGGATCAGGAAGAGCGCGAATATGTGGATCTGGCGGGAGGCATCGCGGTTACCGCTCTGGGGCATTGTCACCCTGAACTGGTTGAAGCGCTGTGTGCACAGTCGAAGCGGCTATGGCATCTGAGTAACGTGCTGACGAATGAGCCGGCCCTGACTCTGGCTCAGACCCTGACAGAGCAGACCTTTGCCGAG
>JAUIAZ010000492.1 GCA_030427465.1 Gammaproteobacteria bacterium
CGGCGGTACGACCGCCTGCTGCTCGGTATCCCAGCTCAACAAGGCAAAGCCCACCAGTGCTGCATGCAACAGCAGCGAGTAGATAACCGGAGGTGTGAAGGAAGAACCATTCATCATGACGATCCCCAGATCACGGTGTCTCCGTGATCAGACCAACATCCTGAATGCCGGCCGTCTGCAGAGCTGCCATCAGGTTCACGACGGTACCGTAGGAGGCGTTGGTATCACCCCGAACCAGCACCAGCGTGCCCGGCTTTTCTTCCCGCACCTTGCGCACTTCGTTAACCAGGGCGCCGAGTTCCAGTGGCTTGCTGCGGTCTTCCCCGACTTCTGCGTAGTACGCACCAAAAGCATCCACCGCCACAATCAAGGGCGGATCATCCGGGTTGACGTTCAGGGCATCCGCATCGGTTTTCGGCAGCTGGACATCAATCCCCTGCATCAGCATCGGCGCTGTCACCATGAAAATCACCAGCAGCACCAGCATGACATCAATGTAGGGCACCACATTGATCTCGGACATCGGCCGCCGTTTATCGCGCAGCGGCTCCATTACGCAGCTCCTGCCGAGTGGTTACCGGAGCCGTGGGCGCGCCGGTGCAGAATGCTGGAAAACTCTTCGGCAAAGGTCTGGTAGGCGTTGGACAGCCGGTCCACACGGGCATTGAAGCGGTTGTAGGCAATCACCGCAGGAATGGCGGCAAAAAGGCCCATCGCCGTTGCAATCAGGGCCTCAGAAATACCTGGCGCCACTGTCGCGATGGTCGCCTGCTGCATCTGGGCGAGGCCCCGGAATGAATTCATGATACCCCAGACCGTTCCAAAGAGGCCGATATAGGGGCTGGTGGAACCGACGGTCGCCAGGAAACTGAGGTTGCTTTCGAGCTTTTCTACCTGACGCGAACCTGCTACGCGCATGGCTCGCTGAGCCCCTTCCATGACCGCATCCGGGTCGACACCGGTTTGCTGGCGTAGCCGGGTAAATTCCTTGAACCCGGAACGGAAGATGTCTTCCATGCCACAGTCGTTGTTGGGTGAGGAGTTGCTCTCACGGAACAGCTGGTTCAGATCCATACCTGACCAGAAGCGGGCTTCAAAACGCTTGGCAGCTTTGGCCGTGCGGTTGTATAGCGCACTGCGCTGAAAGATAACGGCCCAGGAAATGACCGAAGCAAGCACCAGGGACAGCATGACCAATTGCACCAATAGACTGGCATCGGCAATTAATTCCCAGACGGACAGTTGTTCCCCCACAGTTTTATTCTCCTTGGCTGGAAACGGATTCTAGACGCTGCCTCATCAGTGGAGGCAGCCTGGTTGGCTTTCGGGTTTCCCGGTGAATACAGGCCACCTGCACTTCGGCCTCGACGAGTATGACCCCGCCGCGGCTGACCGTTTGCCGGAATAACATGTAAGTGTTACCGATTCGCTCGGGAATTGCCGTTACAGTCAGTTCATCATCCAGCTCTGCCGGTTGCCGGTAGGCCAGTGACAGGCGATGCACGACAAACATAACGCTTTCATCAATGGTCTCAATACGGGGAAATCCCAAGTGTCTCAGCAGTTCAGTGCGTGCTCTCTCCATAAAACGGAGATAGTTGGCATAAAACACAATCCCGCCGGCATCGGTATCCTCGATATAGACCCGCACAGGCCAGGCAAAGGCATCCGGCGCTTGCGGGCTACTCAAGGTATCAGGCATCCGGCGGCACCAGCCCAAAATGGGTGTAGGCCAGTTCGGTGGCAACACGGCCCCGTTGGGTTCGCATCAGAAAACCCTGCTGAATCAGATAAGGTTCGACCACGTCTTCCAGCGTGCCTTTTTCTTCGCCCACAGCTGCCGACAGGCTTTCAATCCCGACCGGTCCACCAGCAAACTTTTCCATCACCGCCTGCAAAAACCGGCGGTCCATGTGATCCAGTCCGTGGCGGTCAACATTCAACATGTTCAGCGCTGCATCGGCCATGGCATTGGTAATCAGGCCATCGCCTCGCACCTGGGCATAGTCACGAACCCGGCGCAGCAGACGGTTCGCGATGCGCGGTGTGCCACGGGAGCGGCGGGCAATCTCAAATGCGCCCTGCTCTTCGGTCTCAATGCCCATCATGCGGGC
>JAUIAZ010000493.1 GCA_030427465.1 Gammaproteobacteria bacterium
TGGTCTCTGTCTGGGAGGCTCACCGAAGCGAAGCGCCGCAGGGGACGCCGGAATTTGAACGAGCCAGAGAACTCCTGGCCAGAGGCTTGGGTGAAAACGTACTGGTCAGCCGGGACGGCTGGCGAGGGGTGGTCGAAGTGATTTCAGACCAGAGCCTGGCCTGGGTCGAACGGCTGAAAACGCGAAAGCCGGTAGCCGAATTGTGGGATAACGAAACCCTGATGTCAGCCGCTTTTGCAGTCTGGTTGCAAGACATGGTTTCAAGGGGAGTTATTGTGGGCGCCACCCTGCCCGGATAGTTCCCTTATGCGGTTTTTTTTCAGAGCATTTGTTAACCACAGATACCGTCATTGGAGATTTTTTTATGAGTACAGTTAATTTGGGCAATTTTGAGCAGTTGGGTGAAATTGCCAGGCAGAATGAGTGGCTGCTTCTTGATTTCTGGGCGCAGTGGTGCGCCCCCTGCAAATCGATGAATCCGGTTCTGGAGGCGTTCAGTGAAAATAATCCCGATGTCGCGGTGATCAAGATTAATGTGGATGAGCAGCAGGAAATTGCAGGCCAGTTTGGTGTCAGGGCCATTCCCACACTGGTATTTCTGCGTCGCGATGAATTTCTGGATCAGCAGGTCGGAGCGAAATCCGCTGGAGACCTGTCTGCCTGGATTAATACACTCAGGGCCGGGAAGGCTGTTACTCCCTAAGCCCTTTCAAGCAGTTTTCCTGTGGGGTATTGCCGGGCATCTGCCCGGCTTTTTTTGGCTCCGGCTGTATTCCGGACGCTGCTCAGGTAGTGATCAAGGCAATAGCAGGCCGATTGCCGTTTCTATTGCTTCATCCCGCAATGCCTGACGCTGAGCAAGGCTTGCATAAGGGATTTCGATATCCACTGGAATTCCACTGACTTCAAACAGCTCGCCGGACGGGGTGGTGTAGTACTCGTTGACCAGATGCACTTTGATACCACTCAGAAGTTCTTTTTCCAGAACATCCGACAACGCGCCCTGTGTGCGCTCACCGACCAGTGTGACATGGGGCAGTTCCCGCAGCATGAGCGTGAACACTTCGGCAGCGCTAACGGTTCCACCGCTCACCAGAAGGACCGTTGGTTTGATATAGGTGGTGTCCGCCGGCGTCAGCCGGTAGGTTTCGCTGTCTGTTCGAGCGGCACCCAGGCGGGCCTGTTTGTTGTACAGGCTCCGCTCAGTGTCGAGAAAGTGTCGGGCAATAATCTGGCTTACGCCATCGTAGCCACCCTGGTTGTTGCGGATATCGATGATCAGGCCCTGGGTATCCTGAAGATCTTCGACTATGACGGGCATCTGACTGGCCAGGAAGTCGATCTCCTCCAAGGCGCTATCGGGCTCTCCGGACAGCGACGACATGCTTTCGATGATGAGAACGCCCACATTCTCCGGCGTGACAAACCAGGCCAGATTTCCGTTACCTGATACCTGAATGGCTTCTTCATTCGCAGCGTAAGCGAGCTTGATGTCGGTGGTCAGTTCGTCCTGTTCCATCAGGTAGGTCTGCAGGGCCTGGTAGTCCTCTTCAGTTACCGGCAGGCCGTTTGCGGTGATGAACTCCTCTACGAACCGTTGTTCTTTTACTGAATCTTCGCGAATAAAACCTATCTCCTGATCTTCGATCAGTAGCGCCACGTGGCTGTCAGCCAGAGGCTCTATCGACTCCACCATGGCTTCAATGAGATCAGTCGCGTTACTGTCAATGTGCAGTTCCGAGCCGGCTGCCTGGGTGAGGGTCGCCCAGTCAATGCCGCGTTGATCGAAAGTGGGGTAGTACTCTTCAAAAAGCTGGCTGAACCAGGAAAATTCCTGCACGGCATCGCTGTCAGTGGCCGGTTGATTACAACTGGGAGGTAGGGTGTTGGCTTGGGTATATTTTGGGCCGCGGAAATCTGTGCCGTTACGCGTGATCTGAAGGGCCTCACCATAGGCTTCGGCTATCCAGATGCCCTCATAGCGCGTAGGGGAAGTCGTTGATGTTGATCTGTCACTGTCTGAACTGCTGCAGGCACTCAAGAACAAAGCGGCACTGACTGCAAGGATGGGGGCTAGTGATTGCATGTATACTCCTATAAGGTGG
>JAUIAZ010000494.1 GCA_030427465.1 Gammaproteobacteria bacterium
AATCAGGAGGGCTCCGACAGCCAGGATGCGCAGCAGAATCAGGAAGGCTCCGGTAATCAGGATACCCAGCAAAATCAGGGAAGCTCTGGCAGCCAGAGCGCCCAGCCAAACCCTGAACAAGGTAAGAAGGGGCAGCCATCCGGGCAGGAACAAACTCAGGAGGATGCCTCCGCGCCCCCCTCCGAGCAGGATAAGCCCGGAGAGCCCGCAGATGCACCGGCAGGTGAACAGCCAGAACCGGAGGCCCGGGAAACTGATGAAGCTCAAGCCGCTCGCGCGGCGGCAGAAACCACGCCAGAGCTTGAAGCCCAGCAGGCCGACCAGTGGTTACGCAGAATACCGGATGAACCAGGCAGTCTTCTGCGCCGGAAATTCCTGCAACAGTATCAGATGCGCTCACAGAACACGGATGAGGAGGGACGCCAGCTATGGTGAATCAACAGTACACCAGGATGAGCCGCACGGGATTCGTTTGGAGCCTGTGTCTTTTTTCCTGCCTCAGCCTGTTTGCAACAGTTGTCCATGCTCAGGAACTGAAAGCCCAACTGGATCGAGAGGTGGTCGCCTTAAATGAGTCACTGACCCTGACTTTGAGTACCGAGCTGGATTTCGGCAGTGCGTTCAACCTCTTCGACCTCAACACCCTCAACATTGCCGCCCCCGACACGCGGGATCTAGAAGAGGATTTCGAGGTGATCGACCGACAGCAGAATTACCGGGTACAGATCATCAACAATCAGAACCAGTCTGTCATTTCCTGGACCTACACGCTGATGCCCAAGCGAACTGGTACGCTGGAGATCGAACCGATTACCTATGAAGGCAAGCGCAGCGAGGCACTCCAGGTGGTGGTCCGCCCAGCAAGCACTGATTCCACAGATCAGGCGCCGGAACTGCTGGTCGAAGCTGAAGTCGATGAATCCCGCGTGTATGTACAACAACAGTTTATCCTGACGGTGCGGCTCAAGTATGTGAATGACCTGATTCGTGGGGAAATGACCCACCCGGATCATGAGAACGCCCTGTTCCGCCAGCTCGGCGAGCAAAGAGAATACTCCCAGTACGACCGTGGTCTGCATTATCGGGTGGTGGAAAGAAAGTATGCTGTGTTCCCCCGGCGGGCCGGGGAATTGACTGTTCCGGCAGTCGTTTTCCAGGGACGCTTCCTGACCCCCAGGACGGGGCGGCAAACGTCCAGAAAAGCCGAGTCAGAAGCCCTAAAGGTACAAGTGGCTCCACCGCCGGACGCCTTTACCGGAGACTACTGGCTGCCCGCGCAGGGTTTGGTTCTGACAGAGTCCTGGGAGCCCGATGTCAGCGAAATTCAGTTAGGAGAAACACTCGAGCGACGGATTGAATGGCAGGCACTCGGATTGGAGGGTGTCAGCCTGCCGGAGCTCACGTTCCGCGACCAGCCCGGGCTCAAGGTTTACAGTGAGACACCCGAGCTCGGTACGGAGGACCGCAGTACCGGCGTTCTGGGCAAACGCCTGGATACGGTCGCTTACGTTCCCACGCGAGCCGGAACCTTCACGCTGCCTCCCATTGAAATCAGCTGGTGGGATGTGCTGAACAATGAACAGAGAACCGCAAAAGTGCCCGGCCGTCGCCTTCAGGTGACAGCTGCACCAGGCAGCCAGACGGGCAACGGACAGCAGAACGGCCAAGATCCGGGCCCCTTCAGCGAACAGACGGCCAACTCGCGGCAGAGTCGGACTGATCAGAGTGGCTTCGACGGCGATGCGGCATCAGCGTCTCCAGACAGTGCAACTTTCTGGCAGGTAATCAGCCTGTTACTGGCCATGGGCTGGCTGGTTACGGCCTATGCCTTGTGGCGCCGGCAAGCAGGAAAGCCCCGACCTGAGGTCCTTCCCATCGAAGGGACCGCAGACATGCTGTCCCTTGGAGAGCTGAAGAAGCGGCTGCAAGCCTCACCGCTGGATGCCGCCGAACTGGTGCCTCTGTGGTGCGACCGGCGCATGCAGCAGGGTGACCTTCCCGAAGCATCCGGGGCCGAGCTTGCCCTTTCAATCAGGGCAGACCTGAACCGGCTTCAGGCACTGAAGTATGGTCAGGAGCCAATGCCGGGTTCCG
>JAUIAZ010000495.1 GCA_030427465.1 Gammaproteobacteria bacterium
AATTGCAAATCATATTGGTCATTTATCTTGTGATTATTGGTATTGGAAAAGCCTGTCGCCTGTTGACTCTACTCTAATCCAAATCAGCGCGACAACATCTTGCGATGAGTATGGATAGACATTAATACACCGAAAGATATCAACAAGGTAAGCACGGAAGTCCCCCCATAACTGATCAGTGGCAGAGGCACCCCCACAATTGGCAGGATCCCGCTGACCATGCCCATGTTGACAAACACGTAGACAAAGAAGGTCATGATAATGGCACCCGCCACCAGGCGTGAAAAGGTATCCTGTGCTGAAACTGCCATGAACAGCCCGCGGAAGATAATCGCCAGATAGAGCAGAAGCAGAACCAGAATGCCCTGGTACCCCCACTCCTCGGCCAGCACAGCAATAATGAAGTCGGTGTGGCTCTCGGGCAGGAAGTCCAGCTGTGACTGCGTACCCTGAAGCCAGCCCTTGCCATCGAAGCCCCCCGAACCAATCGCGGTCTTGCTCTGGATGATATTCCAGCCAGTACCCAACGGATCCTGCTCGGGGTTCAGAAAGGTCATGACCCGCTGTTTCTGATACTCATGCATGACGAAGAACCACATGACCGGCGCAAGGGTCGCGACCGCCACAAAAAAGCCGCTTATCCAGACCCAGCCAAGACCGGCGAACAGCAGGACAAAAATACCGGAAGCCGTAACCAGCAAGGAGGTACCCAGATCAGGCTGACGAATGATCAGTGCCGCAGGCAGCATGACAATCAGCAGCACGATGACGATATGACCCAGCCGGGGGGGAAGCACCCGGTCTGAAAGATACCAGGCCACCATCATCGGGGTGGCCAGTTTCATGAACTCTGAGGGCTGAAGACGCACCCCCGCTCCCGGAACCTGCAACCAGCGCTGAGCCCCCTTGGCATCCGTTCCGAACACCAGAACCGCGACCAGTCCCAACAGGCCAGCGCCATAGATCCAGGGTGTCCAGCGTTTGATCACAGAAGGCTCGATCTGTGCCAGCACGACCATCAGCACCAGCGCCACGCCGAAATGCAAGCCCTGCCGTTTGACATCGCTGAGACTCTGTCCACTACCGGAATACAGGACCACCAACCCGGCAACGATCAGGAGCAGCAAAAGGAGGAGCATCCAGCCGTCCAGGTGAACGGTATGAAACAGGTTCTGGCGGCGGCTGAAGTATGTCTCGGCACCGGGAAGCTGACGGATAAAATCATGTGAAGCCATGGATTTCCTCTTTTATCCTGCCGACCGAAGTGCCGCTGGCGCGGACCGGGCAGGTGGCGCGGCGACCGGCTTCGGTGGAGCCGGCTCGGGTACAGTGGGCTGAGTTGCCTCAGGCAACAGCCAGGCATCGAACATGCGCCGGCCGACCGGCGCTGCCGCAGAACTGCCGCCCCCCCCGTTTTCCACGATTACCGCCAACGCAATCTGCGGGTTCTCGGCGGGCGCATAACCGACAAACAGCCCATGGTCACGGTGACGCTCGGCAATCGCCTCCTCATCATACAATTCGCCCTGGGGAATCCCGATCACCTGCGCCGTGCCCGTTTTCCCTGACATGCGATAGCTGGCACCCACCGCACTCTTGCGCGCAGTGCCCTGTTCACCATGCATGACATCTTCCATCGTGCGGAAAACCAGATCCCAGTGGGTTTCGTCTTTCAGGGTGATGTTGTCCGGATGATCGAGGTCACTGACCTCCTCTCCATCATGGGCTTTAAGCAATCGCGGAATAACCCACTCACCGCGACGGGCCAGTACCGTCGTGGCCGCCGCCAGTTGCAACGGTGTGGACAGCATGAAGCCCTGCCCGATCGCCATGTTCAAAGAATCTCCGGGAAACCATACCTGCCCCCGGAAAGCCCGTTTCCACTCCTTCGACGGCAGCACACCGGACTTGGCATTGTCGATATCATGGGCCACATGCCGGCCAAATCCGAAGGCGGCCAGATAGGCATGCATGGGCTCCACTCCGGCCTTGAAAGCCAGGTCATAAAAGTAGGTATCACAGGACTGCACAATGGCATCGTGCAAGTCGACCCAGCCATGCCCCGTGCGTTTCCAGTCGCGGTATAACC
>JAUIAZ010000106.1 GCA_030427465.1 Gammaproteobacteria bacterium
GGGTAAGAGCGGAGGAGCTGGCCAAAGCAAGAGAGGGCGCACCCCCGGCTTTCCTGAGCCGGCAGATCGGTGCCAAAGGGCTCGCCTGGACTCCGATAGCACTGGAGGAAAAACCCTTCCTGGTATTCCAGCGAAGCCTGGATATCTTTGGCGACGGCACCGTTGTCCTGTTTGATCTCAGTGGTCATACCGCCGGCCAGCTGGGTCTCTTCCTGCATGCCGATGGCAAGCGCTACCTCTTTATCGGGGACGCTACCTGGACTCTCAAAGGCGTGCAGACCCGGCAGCCACGCCCCAGTTTTGTGAACCGGCTGGCCGGTATCGACCTGGACCCCGAGGCAGCGCGCCAGCGGGTGGAGCAACTGGCTGACCTGGCCGAGGCCTATCCAGACTGGATTATCGTGCCGGCACACGATGAGTATGTAGCCAGAACCCTGCCAGCCTTCCCCGTATTCAGTGGCGACGCACAACCAAGACTGGCATCCACCGCTCAGGAAGAGTGACGGGTATCTGAGTCAAAGATGGCCTGTAACTCCTCACGGCTTTGCACCGCTTTCTGGATAAGCGCTTCCTGGTCTCCCACCAGTGCGGCATTTTCCTGAACAGATGCTTCATCGTGATCCCGGAAAATGCGCACGATATCTGCAGCACTGCTGTCTGGAAAACCCAGGCGCTCCAGCACTTTCTGGGCGGATCTGAGACTGCTGTCGAAGGTTTCCCGAACCACGATTTTCGCCCCAAGATTGGTCAGCTGATAGGCATGCATGCGGTTGTGGGCTCGGGCAATCACTGGCAAATCCGGACAGATTTCGCGGATATTCTGCAGCGCTTTCAGCGATTCCTGGACATCATCCAGCGCCAGAACCAGCAGCTCCGCCTCGCGGATACCGGCATGCTGGAGCAGCTCGATATCCGTGGCGTCGCCGTAATACACCTTGTTCCCGAAGCGACGCATGAAGTTCAGATGCTTGGGGTCTTTATCGATGGCGGTGTAATGGATATGTTGGGTGGAAAGCACCCGGCCCACAATCTGGCCAAACCGGCCAAAACCGGCAATGATCACCCGGCCACTGCCTTCAACACTCTCCAGGGGCGTATACGGCTGATCGCTGGCTGCGCGATGATCGCGCCTGAAATACAGGCTGAAGAGAACCTGGGAAACGATCATGGAAACTGCGATGGCGGCCGTCAGCATCTCAACCAGTTCTCCGGAGAGGATATCCAGACCCCGGGCCTGGGCAAACAGCACGAACCCGAACTCTCCGCCCTGCGCTAGCGCCAGAGCAAAATACCAGCGATCCTGCAGTTTCAGACCGGCTATTCGGGCGATCAGCAGCAACACCAACGACTTGGCGACCAGCAGCAGACCAACGATAAGCACCAGGGTTCCGAAGCGCTCGACAAGCAGCTGAAGAGGAATTCCCATGCCCACCGCCACAAAAAAAAGTCCCAGCAACAAGCCCTTGAAAGGCTCTACGGTGGCTTCGACCTGATGACGGAAACTGCTTTCGGCGAGCAGGATCCCAGCGGCAAAGGCTCCCAACCCCATGCTGTAGCCCAGACTCTCGAACAGCAGGGCAAAACCGATGGCCAGCAGCAGAATCAGGGCAACGAAGGCATCCTGAACCCGCAGGGCAGCAAAGAAGCCCAGCAGAGGATTCAAGGCAAACCGGCTGATTGCCACTACCACCACCGGACCGAGCAACATAAGCCAGAGCGGTACGCCATCATCCATGGCGCTGGAGCGGGATGCCAGCAGCGGCATCAGTGCCAGGTAGGGAATCACAATAATATCCTGGAACAGAAGCACACCAAAGGCGGACTGCCCTGGCGCACTTCCCAGCAAACGTTTCTCATCCAGCATCTGCAGCGCGAACGCCGTTGATGACAGCGCCAGAGCCCCACCGATAACCAGCGACCCGGCGAGACCGACCCCCAGAGCCCAGGCGATGCTCGTAATCAGCGCCCCTGTCAACAAAACCTGGGCACCGCCGACGCCGAAAACGGCGTTACGCATCTTGATCAGACGCTTCGGACTCAGTTCCAGACCGATCACGAAGAGCAGCAAGACAATACCCAGTTCCGAGAACTGGAGAATGGCTTCCGGGTGATCAATAAAGCCCAGCACATGCGGGCCAATGAATATGCCGGCCAGCAGATAACCGATAATCGCACCGAGACCGAGCTTCTTGGTCAGCGCCACCGCCAGAATGGCCGCCGCGAAGTAGACAGTCAGCAGTACGACCGTGTGGTGAAAATCCATGACAAGCGGCGCTTACAGAGAAGCACCGGCCGCCCGTAAGGGCTTGCCCGCGGTGAAGTCTCGAATCAGTTCAGCAGTGGCTGAAGGCACTTCGATCATGGGGGCGTGCCCCACATCTGGCAGAATCACTTTCTCGGCATTGGCCAGTTCGGCGACAAACACGTCGGCGTTGAGATAGTTGATGATACGGTCATCCTTGCCCCAGAGCACCAGCACTGGCGCCTGAATGCGCGCCAGCAACCCCTTGAAGTCCTGCCGGTCTGCACTCCTGATCTGCTGAAAAATGTGCTCATTTACAGGCTGGTTAGCCATCGACCGTTCTGCAGCCACGGCAGATACAGGCCAGGGAATGAAAGGGGGCTGGGTCATCGCAAAGTCCACCAACTCATAAAAGCTGCCGAGACTATCCACAATCAGCGGGTTCTCGCCACGCTCCAGCCACTCTTTCAGTTCAGCCGGATGATCGTCCACGCCTGCCGGATTTACCAGAATGACCGAGGCTACCTGATCCGGAAAATGCGCGGCCAGGATACTGACAATGGCTCCTCCCATCGAGTTGCCAGCCACATGCACTTGTTTCCCCGGTACCGTTTGCTGCAGAAAAGCCGAGAGTGTATCTGCCTGCGTCTGCAGACGGTAATCTCCTTCCAGGCTCTTGCTGCTGGCGCCATGCCCCGGCAGGTCAGGAATCAGCAAGTGATACTGCGAAGACAATTCTGCGGCCAACCGCAGCCAGTTCTCCTTGGACGCGGCAAAGCCATGCAACAGCAACAGAGTCTCCCGGGCTTCTTCGGAGCGGTTTTCCAGATAACGGATTTCCTGATTGCCCACCAGAAGCCGTTTTTCCTCCAGCCCCGCCTTTTCGCGCTCGAAATCCATGGCGGCTGCATACAGGTCTTCCTTGAACACCGTCCCTGCAGCCCACAGGGAAAGCCCCAGCCCCAATAGGGCCAGAAAAATGTAACCGAGAATTCTCATAGATTTACCGCTGGTCTGATCTTGGCAATGGATTTAGGACAATCATCATGCCATGAAGCCGGCCGGCTTTCACGCTCCGGCGGGAAGCCCTACTGGTAGATAATGTCTTCCCGCAGGGGCGCCAGCACGGCCAGCAAGCGGTTCTGCACACGGTGCGGTATGTCTTCGGCCTCCATGGCGCGTATCAGCAGATCAACCGTCTGGTTGAAATGCGCTTCAGTGACGCCCATATTGCGGTGGGAATCCACCATGCTGTCGCCACTGTAGCGACAGGGGCCGCCACTCACCTCACAGATCTGTTCGGTGAGCTTTTCGTGGAAGCGATCGAGGTCTGTCTCTTCGAAGTAAGGCCGGATGAGGGCATCATTGCCGATTTCAAAGATGAAGCGGCCAACCAGCTTCTCAATACCGGCCTGACCGCCGAGGTCATCATAGAGAGCCCCCCGCGTTCCCGGTGTGGCACAACCAGCCGCCAGCAACGCCAACATGACACCTGGTATCATAAAACGTTTCACCACAAATACCCCGTCATTGATAGGTAGAGCCCTTTCTGGTCATCCTCACCGGCAATACTGCCCAGGTCTGCATAGGCTGCGGTGACATTAAAGGACTTGGAAGGAAAATAAGCGATAAAAAAGTCGGACCAGTCATCTTCTTCGGCAAAGCCCAGATTGTCCGGCTTCATACGATATTCATATCCAAGTGCCCATTGGCGATGAAGCAGAACAGCCAATGAGGCTTCCCCCAGTAATTCCCGGGACGACTCCTCGTCACCGCCATAACCGAGCAGACCAAGCTGATTGCTGCGACTGGAACGCAGTGTCACATTCCAGAGGAGGTTGTATCCCGCCAGCGCCCCCAGATGCAACTTGGAGGCTGCCAGATAAAACTCAGTGTCATGGTCAGTTCTGTCCGCACCCACCGCTTCTGCAATTGCCGGATCTTTCAGGCGCTTATGTTGAAGCCCGAGACTCAGCTGTGGCCATGTACTGTAAACCACGTCTCCGTAAAGGCGTACTTTCAAACCATAGACATTCTGCCGGATTTCGTCGCCGGACTGCTTCAGCGTAAAGTTCTGATGGGCGGCACTCAGCTCAACCCGGTCCTGCCAGTTAAAAGCAGCCCCCCAGACTTCCAGACGGTAGTCATCCACACTCACCCGTGTAGCAAAGGCAGAGGCAGACACTTCATCACGACTTGCATAACCGGCCAGCATCGCCCAGGGCACCAGGCCACCGCCTGCACTGCCCTCGACCTGGCTCACACCCGGAGTCGCCAGCAGTTTACCGTCCGCCGCCTGGCACAGATCCGGGAGCAGCAACAAACCCAGGGCCCATGACTTCTTCCATTTACGCATAGTCTTTTCTCACAACATGACAGAAAAAAGATAGACTACTTCGCGGAAAATCACCCAATCGCAACATTCCGGTGTAAGCTGGAATTTCCTTGGACAGGCAGGGGGCTGTATTAGTGGCAACAAGGCTGATGTATCTGGGTCTGGGCAGTTTCTTTGTCGGTCTGGCGGCACTCGGTGTGCTCTTGCCACTGCTACCGACCACCCCTTTTGTGTTGCTGGCCGCCGCCTGTTTTGCCCGCTCCAGCCCCAGAGCCCACAGCTGGTTGTTGCAAAGCCGGATGTTCGGCGGACTGATCCGTGACTGGCAGTGCCAGCGCTGCGTACAGCTCCGGGTCAAACTGATCGCGGTAGGCACCATCCTGCTGTTCGGCGGACTTTCCCTGCTGCGTCTGGAGCAGCCCATTGCCCAGGCGCTCTGCATCCTTGGCCTGGCGATCGGACTGGGAGTGGTCCTGACTCTGCCCCTGTGCAGGCAGACTCCCCCCGAC
Source organism: Gammaproteobacteria bacterium (assembly GCA_030427465.1). Lineage (GTDB taxonomy): Bacteria > Pseudomonadota > Gammaproteobacteria > Pseudomonadales > Oleiphilaceae > JADJWY01. The sequence continues at coordinate 5,087 of JAUIAZ010000106.1, forward strand.
GACAGCCGGTCGTGATCGCTTACATGATTCGGAGCTTTGGCGTAGACTGGCGAAAAATAATTGAGAGGAGACCGTCATGAAGGGACACCCGGAGATACTGAAACAGCTCAACAAAGTCCTCACGCAGGAACTGACTTCGATCAACCAGTACTTTCTGCATGCCAGAATGTTCCGTAACTGGGGCCTCGAACGCCTGAATGAAGCAGCCTATAAAAAGTCCATCCTGGACATGAAACAGGCTGACCGGCTGATTGAGCGGATCCTGTTCCTGGAAGGCCTGCCCAATCTGCAGAAACTGGGGGCACTCAGAATCGGCGAAGATACGTCTGACATCATGGCCTGCGACATTGCCATCCAGCACGATGCCATAAGCCAGTTGCGCTCGGTGATTGCCGAATGTGAAACCCAGGAAGACTTTGTTTCTCGCGAACTGCTGGTGAAGATTCTGGAGGAAGAGGAAGAGCATCTGGACTGGCTGGAATCACAGGAGTACCTCATTACCAATACCGGCCTGGAAAACTATCTGCAAGCACAGATTGAGGAGGACTAACAATGAAAGGCAATGCAAAGATCATCCAGGCACTGAACGGCCTGCTCGCCTGCGAACTGGCCGCCATGGACCAATACTTCATCCACTCTGAAATGTATCAGGACTGGGGTTTGCACAAACTCTATGAGCGTATAGCGCACGAGTTTGATGACGAAAAGCAACACGCCACCCTGCTTATTCGCCGCATATTGTTTCTGGAGGGTACTCCGGATCTGGTGACCCGCGACAAAATCCGTGTCGGCAAGGATGTCCCGGACATGCTCAAGAGTGATCTCGACATTGAGTACAAGGTGACCGGTCAGCTCAAGCAGGTTATCGCGTTGTGCGAGACAGAAAAAGACTACGTAACGCGTGACACCCTGATGACCCTGCTCGACGATACCGAAATGGATCATGCCTACTTCCTCGAGCAACAGTTGGGGCTGATCGACAAAGTCGGCCTGCAGAATTATCTGCAGTCACAGATGGGGTCCGCCAAGCCGGGCTAATGTTTTCCGAAGATCCCGACCCTGTGCCGGGGCCAGCAGCTCAGGCAGCGTAGAACAGAACCGGCCCTCGGGTTTTGCCCAGGCTGGTTTTGTTCAGGTCGGACTCAAGGTGCGGATGCATCTTGTCCATCACGGATTTCAGATTGCTCAGGCAACGACCGCAGTCGCGGCCGATATTCAGTTGCCGGGCAACCTGTTTCATACTGGCACCGGTTTCAGACACCAGATCCTGAATCTGTTTTTCCCGAATTCCTTCACAGTGACAAACGATCATGGATAATCACCTCCAGTTCCCGAAGCACTATACAGAAACTGATAATGATTTTCAATTGTCTTTCGTTTTGTTAACGCGTCTCAACCAAAAACTGTGACGGTCTGCTGGGTAACTGCCAGAAGCTTACGGGTTTCAACGCACCAGAGTGCTCCATTCTGCGAGACAAAGCCGGCATGACTTTGCTGGATATGGTTTTCCAGCAGGAACCAGTCCGACCCGCCCAGAAGCATCCCCGGCTCCACGATATCCAGGGTCCAGTAGGCAGAACTCGCAGCAGCAGGTCTCGAGAGTTGCGACAGTACCGGCGAAGGGGCCACATCGGCCAAGGCTACCAGCGCTGGCAAGCCGGCTTCCTGGAGCTCGCGAAACCGGATAAAGATGCCTGTATCGATCTTATCCGACCCTGTAAAGGGCACATCACCGCGACCGAAACGCATCTGGAAATGCTGGACGAAAGCCGGTGTCATGGGAGGCATGAAGGGCAGATCCCGGAGCGAATCAATCTCTTTCACCTCGGGATACTGCAGATTGATGGATTCGACTTGCGACTCCCGCGGTGCTCCGATCATTGCAAGAACCCGGCAACGCAAGCGCCCACCCTGCACGAGCCGGACTTCATGATACTCCGTTCGCCCGGAGCGCAGCGGGCTGTGCTCCAGCGTCAGTTCACCCGGTGCCACCGCATCCATGAAAGCAACCTGAATGGAACGGATCTCATGCGCCCTCTCGGGATAGCACAGCTGCAGAAAATGTATCATCAATCCGGTCTGTATCCCGCCAAACAGGGAACGCCCTTGTCCCCAGGACGGTTCAACATGAACCGTGGCCGAGCCTTGCTTTGGAACAACCCCTTGCAGACAGCGCTCAAAATTCATCACCCACCTCTCATGATAACCAGTCGGCGATGAACATAACCCGCCATGTTATCACTGTCAACTTGATTCCGGTTACAGGTCTGTATCCAGATGCCATTTCCCTCTAAACTGCGGCACTTAATCCGATAGACAACACAGGAAGCAGAGAGTTATGGCTCAGGATGCAGGAACCGGACAGGATGCACAGACGCTGCGACAGAAGCTGAACCAGGAAACCTCACAGATTCCGTGGCGCGAAATGCAGACCTATTTTGCCAGAGGACAGGTCGTGCGGGTTGCGGACACTCTCAACCTGCTGGATGTCGCCGAAGCCATCGCCCAGGACCAGAGCGAGCAGGTAAAGGACTGGATGACGCGCGGAGACGTTGGTGAGGTTTCCGATCAGATGGCACAGGCCTGGTTTGAAGCCGATACCGATGTATGGGCACTGGTCATTCTGCCCTGGGTGCTGGTGCAGGCGGTCACAGCGGCTGAATGATGTCGTACTTGCCCTGCCGGATTCTGGCCAGGAAAATCTGCGAAATCGAATCACCCGCCGGCGTGAAGCGCACCGGGCCATGCGGCCCCTGAAACTCCTGTCGCGCCAGAATATAGTCTTTCAGGCTTTGCCCTTCCCCTTGCCCTCGCAAGGCCTCCAGCACCACGCGTGTCGCCTTGTATCCGAGCAGTCCGGGGAAGCCCGGCTCATTGCCATGGCGCGCCAGATAAGCTTTCCGGAATGCCTGATACAGGGGCTCATCAAAATGGCGGCTCACATATTGCTGAACCAGCAAGCCCTCCAGATCTGGTGTCGCCAGCGTCAAGAGGTGCTCGGTACCGGCCCACTCCGAAGCGGCCAGACGGACATCCGGCTGATACTGACGCGCCAGACGACTCAGACTTACCACATCAGTGGCGTTACTCACCATAACGAGCATGTCAATCGGCTCCAGGCTCACCTGACGCACCGCTGCTTCCAGCGTATCTGCCAGATCTGACTCATAGCCAGCGAGGCGCAGCGAGGTATCCCCAAAGCCATTGAAGGCCAGTGAAAAATCCTGGGCCCAACCTTCCGAATATGAAGCGTTGGAACGGTCATACACCAGGCCGATCCGCCGGACCCCTTCAATTTCCCAGAGGTATCCGGCAAACCGGGTGGCATACACGGAAGTCGGTGCCAGCACCCGGAAAAAGTAATCGTCCAGATCCGCCAGCTCGTTGGTGGTTACGGAGACTCCCATCAACAGGGTCTCCGCCTGGTTGAACTGCTCAACCACTGCCATGGCAACCGAACTGGTCATCGGCCCGACAACGGCCACAACATCCTGCGCAAGCAGAGTCTGGGCTGCCTGTCTGGCTTTGTCAGCATCATGGTGGTCATCTTCCACCAGCAATACAGCGGGCCGGCCGTTCAGGCCGCCCGTCTGATTGAACTCATCTACGGCCATCTGTGCTGCGCGACTGCCGGGCACACCCAGATCCGCCGCTTTGCCACTCAGGGCACCCAGGAAACCGATTCGGAGGGGCTCTTTCTCGCAACCACTGATACCGGACAGACAAAAAAACAGAAACAGACAAGTCAGAAATCGCAAGGACGGCATCTCAGGCTGATAAACAAAGGCAGGCCATTCTATGTGAGCAACGGGTGTTTTTCACCTTTGATTATCCGTTTGTGAAACGCCAGTTGTTGCGATCATGAATCTGCTGGTTCAGTGTCCAGAAATCATACAGCACTCCCAGCATGAACAGACCGCCACTGACAAGATACAGCAGACCAGTCAGCCACTTGCCCTGATAGAACCGGTGCAGACCAAACACACCAAGGAAAGTCAGCAGGATCCACGATACCGAGTAACTGAGAGGGCCTGCATCAAAACGGCGTTCGGCCGAGCGCTCCAGGTGTGGCATGAGAAACAGGTCTATCAGCCAACCAATGCCGAGTAGTCCAAGCGTAAGGAACCAGATGGTCCCAGTGACCGGGCGACCATAATAAAACCGGTGGGCTCCCAGAAAACCGAATATCCACAGCAGGTATCCCAGCGAGAGTCGGTGTGTTTCCGCATTCATGAGTAAAAATTGATCCTCAATAACAGGCTTAATTCTGATTGTCTATTGACCTGGTTACAAAATAGCGTATCTTGGTCACAAAAAATAACAAAAAAATCTCCGCCGGAAAGAGCGAGGAAAACCACCATGAAAGACAGTCTGGCCATAGGGGCCGTATTGATCGGGGCTTCTGCCCTCCTCTTCGAAATCAGCGACACTGACCCGGTAGCGCTTTACCCGGTTACTCTACCAGACAAAGTCATCTCGCTGGTCCCCCGGCAAGCAAGCCCGGAAGCGGAAATCACCCAGACTGCCGCACCAGCCACACCGTCCCCGGCTCCGACTTCCTTCTCCGAAACCTCCACTGATGACCACTACGAAACGCACAATGACAATCTGGCCTATCCGAGCCTGCCTTTGCGTCAGGCAGAGATCCTGATGCGCCGGGAACGCTATCAGCTGGATAGCCAGAAGATCCTGGATCTGATGGCAAAAGATTACGCCTGGGAAGCGGCCGACAGCGGCGATCTGACCCGGCATGCCGGCCTGAATACCGGGCGCGAGCGTCTGCCGATACAACTGGATCCGCGCCGGCTTGAGGTGCTTGTCAGCGGTGATCGGGTTCTGCTCCCCATTCCCGCCGAAAAGATGAGCGTTGAAATGCTCGTGGAGGATGTTTTCGTCACCGACGAAGGCGGTCTGACCTTTGATGGCAGACTGACCGACTTTGAAGAGAGCCACCGGGTAACCCTCACCAGTGGTCAGCAGCTGGTTCTGGGTGGCATATCCACCCCTTTCGGTTACTATGTCGTGCAATCCATGGGGGGTGAGGGCTGGATTGCCCAGGCAGGTGAGCTGTCACAACAGGCACCGGGTCAGCCGGATGCCGTCGTTCCCGCACTGAATCAAAAGCACAAGGATGTAACCCCGTGAGAAAACTCTCTTTTTCCCTGCTCTCTGTGTGCCTGCTGCTGGCCACAGGGCAGCTACAGGCCCGAACACTTGATGTACTGTTTCTTTATGACAGCCACAGCGCCCGCTATTTCGGCGGCGAGCCGGAACTGGCCTTGAGGAACTGGGTAGGCCAGATCAACAACTTTTACCGTGACAGCGGCGTCAAGCTTCAGCTCTCC
>JAUIAZ010000496.1 GCA_030427465.1 Gammaproteobacteria bacterium
CAGTGAGACCATGATTACCGTGAGATATCACGGTGAGCGCTACCCGGTGGCAACTAACCAGAACGCACAAGGCAAGGCCCGTAACCGTCGCAGCACGGTGCGACTGGAAAAAGGCACTGTGCCTCCGGCAGAAGAAGACCTCTTTGAGTTTCGTGATGAGGAAACCGGAGAAATCATCTCCCGCCAATGACCCGTTGGCCTGATTCCCGGGACGCGTTAGAATAGGCGCCTTTTAAAAGCCCCCGGGAGTTTCAGGAATGTCCGATATCAAGAAAGTGGTTCTCGCCTACTCAGGAGGTCTGGATACCTCCGTCATCGTGCGCTGGTTGCAGGAAGAGTATCAGTGCGAGGTGGTGACTTTTACCGCAGATATCGGTCAAGGGGAAGAGGTTGAGCCGGCACGCGCCAAGGCGGAAGCGCTGGGCGTCAAGGAAATCTACATCGAAGATCTGCGCGAAGAGTTTGCCCGTGACTATGTCTTCCCGATGTTCCGGGCGAATACCGTTTATGAGGGCGAATACCTGCTGGGTACATCAATTGCCCGCCCGCTGATCGCCAAACGTCTGGTGGAGATTGCTGAAGAAACCGGTGCAGATGCCATCTCCCACGGGGCCACCGGGAAAGGTAACGACCAGGTGCGTTTTGAGCTGGGTGCTTACGCACTGGCTCCCGGCATCCAGGTTATAGCCCCCTGGCGCGAATGGGATCTGACCTCGCGTGAAACCCTGCTCGCCTATTGTGACGAGCACGGGATTTCCGTGGAAAAGAAAAAGGGCAAGTCGCCCTATTCAATGGACGCCAACCTGCTGCACATTTCCTATGAGGGCGGCATTCTGGAAGATCCCTGGGCGGAGCCGGAAGAAGATATGTGGCGCTGGAGCGTCAGCCCTGAGGCGGCCCCTGATCAGCCGACCTATCTGGAGCTGACTTTTGAGAAGGGCGATATTGTGGCCATTGACGGTGAGCGTCTGCCCGCGCACGACGTTGTCGAGAAGCTGAATCAGATCGCTGGCGCCAACGGCGTGGGGCGACTGGATATCGTTGAGAACCGTTATGTCGGCATGAAGTCGCGCGGCTGCTATGAAACACCCGGCGGTACGGTAATGCTGAGAGCCCACCGGGCCATCGAGTCCCTGACGCTGGACCGGGAAACAGCGCACCTGAAAGACAGCCTGATGCCGAAATATGCCGAGCTGATCTATAACGGATACTGGTGGTCCCCAGAGCGTCTGAGCCTGCAGAAGCTGATTGACGATACCCAGGAGCCGGTGAACGGTGTGGTGCGTGTGAAGCTCTACAAGGGCAACGTCACGGTGGTCGGTCGTCGTTCTGACAACGACAGCCTGTTTGATGACCAGATTGCGACCTTTGAAGATGATGCTGGCGCCTATAACCAGGCGGATGCGGCAGGCTTTATCCGTTTGAATGCGCTGCGCTTGCGCATTGCGGCGCAACGGGGCCGTAAGCTGAAGTAAGTCGTGCCAGGATAACCCGGGCCGGGAACCTGGCAGCTGTCAGGGAGTCCAACTGACTCCCTGACCGGTTTCCGGAGTACCCCTATGTCATCCTCATCACCGACCCTCTGGTCTTTACTGCTCTGCCTGTTTCCTGTCCTGAGCGTCTCAGCCCAGACCTTTCATAGTCGACCTGTACTGCCCCAGATCGTCGAGTTGTATACCTCCGAGGGTTGCAGCAGCTGTCCACCTGCGGATCGTTACCTGTCCTCCATGGCTGGGCAACCGGAACTCTACCGAACACTTTTTCCGCTCGCCTTTCATGTCGACTACTGGGACTACATAGGCTGGTCTGATCGCTTTGCTCAGAAACGCTTCAGTCAGAGGCAACGTGCGCTGGCCAGGGCGGGGCAGTTCAGCCAGGTCTACACACCGGCTTTTCTGGTCAATGGGCAGGAGTGGCGGGCCTGGTTTGGCGGGGCGCGTGAACTGCCTGCACCCTCTGGTGGGGGCGCTCCCGAGGGGCTGGCGCTGAGCCTGACACTGCATGACCAGCAGATACGGATCCTCACCCGTGCGGACAATCCGGGGATGCTACAGAGTGAAGCCTACAGTCTGAGTGTTG
>JAUIAZ010000497.1 GCA_030427465.1 Gammaproteobacteria bacterium
GCCGAGAAGCGCCCCAAAAACCGGGTGGTATTCGACTGTACGGTCACCAATCAGTCCGGCGACACGGTAGTGGAAGGTCAGAGTGTGGTTATTGCGCCTACCGAAAAGCTCACACTGGACAGACCCACCCTGCCCAAAATCACCATCGGCGGAGCCGATCAGGACTGAACGTCAGGGTAGGTCACCTGCCCTTCTCTGTTCCCGATAATAGATCTCGGAACGAAAGACACTACGGTCAATCGGCTTGAGCACGTGATCCAGAGCCACTTGTGGTGGCTCAATCACAATTTCCTGATCATCAGGCGTTTTCCATGGCACCAGGTGCAAAACCTTGGGGTGTTCTACTTCCCCGCGAATCGAAGCTCCTTCAAGATCCATCCGCTCCTGCGCCGTAACCTGGAACACCCAGAAAACCAGCACGACTCCGATCATTCTCTTCAACGCTTGCATCAGTTAACCCTCATGACCAGCGACTCCGCACTCTCTTCCTTGGCATAGCGTACCGGCAGAATCTCTGCCAGATTCTCGAAACTCTTTTCAACCCACTCATCGTAAACCCCAGTGCTGGTGCGCGCGGTATTGTTCTCGAGGAACTCTATGGCCTTTTCCTCAAAGGGGTAAGCCTGCTCTTCCAGCAGCAGCGTATACTGCTCCTGTTCCAGTTCACTGAGACCGGCTGGCGTTTCACTGCGGATAATGGACTGGCTAAGCTGGCGATAAGCTTCGCCCATGGCATGAGTAGACGCCGTAACGTAGTCAGTTACCCCGTAGCCATGCACATCTGACAAACGGTTCATCAAGTCCTTGAGGGCCGCACTTTTGCGCGTCAGGCTCTTGTTCAGAGGCAACCTGAGATCCATGTTCTGGTACTCTTCAATGGCTGGCTGAGCCAGCTCCCAACTGGCTGCAGCAGCAAGCGTTCGGCTTTCCGTCGTGCGCGCGGATCCGCCACTCTTCTCGGCTTCAACCAATGCAGCCTGAAGTTTACGGGTCTGGCCTGCATCACCGGCAGCCTGCGCCAGCTCAATGCGGGTCTGGTGCATTGCGATCCAGGGTTCGAAGGGCTGCGGATAGAGCCGAATGTAATCCTCTGCCGCACGGGCTGCCCGATCGGAGAATCCGGCCCGTTGATACAACTCCACTGCCTGAAACTGTGCCTTGCGGGCATCCTCACCTGTCAGCCCCCCCTGAAGTGCCACCAGTTCATCAGCTGCTGCGGCATAGTTCTGGTTTTGCTGGTGCACATAAACCAGTTTCCGGGAAACTTCACGCTCGGCACTCTTCTCCGGGTAGCGTTCACGGTAGCCCTGTAACAACGCAGCGGACTCAAACCAAAGCGCCAGATCGATGGAGCGCATGGCGGCATCATACATCGCCACCTCTGCCACCAAGGTATCCGGCAGACGCTCTACCACCTGCAGATAGAACTGTCGGGCTCCTTCCGTATCGCCCGCTTTCTGAAGTGATTCACCCTGACGGTACAAGCTCGCCGCCAGGTTTTCGTTCACGCGGAGCAGTCGTTCGTCACTGAGCTTCATGCCCGTGCGTGCCTGCTCGTAAGCGCTCTGGGACAAGACGTAATCCGACATCGCAAACGCCACATGCCCCTGCAACAAGCGGGCATCGGTCTGCTGGGCCATAGTCAGGCGATAGGGCGATTCCAGCACCTGTGCACTGAGCGCTTTGGCTTTCTCGTACTGTGCCATCGCATACCTTTCATTCGCGGCCGCCAACAGCACGGCAGAGCTGCGTGCATCGTCAGGATACGTGGTGGCAAAGCGTTCGAATTCATCCGCCCGTTCACTGCGAAGTGCGGGCAGACCGTCGAGTGCGCCCGCCGGGAAAGTATCCACCACCGCATAAGCGGCTTCCACCCGCTTCTCATAATCGGGGAATGTGTAGCCGGCCTTGCGGTAAGCGGCCAGAGCCTGGTCGCGTTTACCCAGTTTCTGGTAGGACTCCCCCATCAGGAAATAGACCGAGGCAAATTCGGGACTTTCGGGAGAAAAAGCGGTCAGGCGATCAAAGTAGCTGGCCGCCGCCTCGTAGTGGGCCTGCCGGTCTTTTTCCGG
>JAUIAZ010000107.1 GCA_030427465.1 Gammaproteobacteria bacterium
TAGGCATGCATGGGCTCCACTCCGGCCTTGAAAGCCAGGTCATAAAAGTAGGTATCACAGGACTGCACAATGGCATCGTGCAAGTCGACCCAGCCATGCCCCGTGCGTTTCCAGTCGCGGTATAACCTGCGATCTGTTTTCAGCTGATAGAAGCCCGGATCCCAGACCTTGGTTTGTGGATTCACTATTCCGGTATCCAACCCTGCCAGTGCGACAAAGGGTTTGATCGTTGAACCCGGAGGGTACTGCCCCCGAATCGCCCGGTTGAACAGCGGAATGTCCGGCGAATCCCGGTAAGCCGCATAACTCTTTGAGTCAATTCCGGTCACGAACAGGTTCGGGTTGAATGACGGTGTACTGACCAGAGCCAGAACCCCGCCGGTGGCGATGTCCATGACCACCACCGCACCGCGCTTGCCCTCCAGGGCCTGAGCGGCGGCGGCCTGCATGTCGACATCCAGGTGCAGCACCAGGTCTTCACCCGGCGTGGGGGCAATGCGATCCAGCACCCGCAGCACTCTGCCCCGCACATCAACCTCAACGGTCTGAAACCCGGTCGTGCCATGCAACTGGTCTTCGTAGTGCTGCTCAACCCCGAGCTTGCCGTAGTAATGTGTGCCACTGTAGTTGGCCGCATCCACCCTGCTCAGCTCGCGTTCATTGATGCGACCGACATAGCCGACCGGGTGGGCCATCAGGTCGGCATAGGGGTAGTGCCGGATAAGATCGGCTTCCACATCAACGCCGGGAAGACGGTGCCGGTTGACACTGATGCGGGCAATTTCCACATCGCTGAGCCGGGATTTCAGGGGCACACTCTCGTAGGGCCGGCGCTTCTGCTGACGACGTTTATGGAAGGATTCGATGTCGTCCTCAGCCAACTCAACGATTTCCGCCAGGCTCGCCAGGGTCTGCTCCAGATCCCCTACCCGTTCCAGTACCAGATTGAGCGTAAAGGTCGGCTGGTTTTCTGCCAGCAAACGGCCTTTGCGATCAAAAATGAGACCACGGGTTGGCGGAACCGACTGTAACTGCATGCGGTTCTGGTCAGACAGAGTCTGGTAGACTTCGTGCTGCACGATCTGCAGGTAGTAGTAGCGTCCGGCCAGAAAAGCGATCAACAGACCACACACCAGCCCGGCCAGAATGGTCCGACTGAAGAATATCCGCTTTTCACGGTTATGGTCCTTAAGTTCGCTGGATGACATCAGTGCTCGGAGTGGCTGGCGCCGTATTATTATTCTCTGTGATATGGGTGGCCCTGGGTAATACTCCAGGCCCGGTACAACTGTTCTGCCAAGATAACCCTAACCAGAGGGTGAGGCAAAGTCAGCGGGGAAAGTGACCAGAGCTGATCTGCCCGGCTCACACAATTCTGGCAGAGTCCGTCCGGACCGCCAACCAGTAGCTCAATATCCGAACCCGACAGTTTCCAGTTTTCCAGTTGCTGGGCCAGTTTCGGAGTCGACCACGCCGCACCCCGGACCTCCAGTGCGACAACCCGGTTACCCGGACGCATCTGCTGCAGCATATTCTGGCCTTCTTCGCGAATCCACTGGGGCGGACCCGCATTTTTACCTCGCCTGGCGGGATTGATTTCCACCAGTTCCAGGCTGCAGTCGCGCGGCAACCGGCGCTGGTATTCTTCGAAGCCCTGCTGCACCCAGTCGGGCATCCTGTGACCCACCGCCAGAAGGCGGATTTTCATCAGGAGCTGCCCAGGGTCTTCAGGCCTGAAGCCTCTGAGTCTGCCGGCCCGGATTCGTCAGCGACCGGACCATCTCGCCAGAACTTCTCAAGATCATAGAACTCCCTGGCAGATGGCATCATCACGTGGACAACCACATCCCCAAGATCGACCAGCACCCAGTCAGAGGCATCAGCACCTTCACTGCCGAAGGGCCTCACACCCGCGTCCTTGCAGTCTTTCACCACCTGCTCGGCCACTGACCTCACATGACGGGTTGAACTGCCACTGGCGATCACCATGTAATCAGTGACACTGGTCCTTTCAGCCACGTCGATAATGACAATGTCTTTGGCCTTCATGTTTTCCAGGGCGTTAACAACCAGATCTTTGAGCTGCTGCTTTTCCATATTACCTCGGGTCACTTTCGGTTTTTGGCATCAATGGTCTCCTTCATAGAGATGGTGAGAACGGATATAGGCCAGAACCGCTTCCGGCAACAAATAGCGCGGCGTGCGTCCTGACTGAAGAATGCTTCGGATGGATGTACTGGATATTGCGAGAGGGGTCAGGGCCACTGTGGCGAAGTGCCCCGATACATGATTCCGCAGATCTGTCGCTTCAGTAACTGTCAGATTTGGCAATATCTCTCTGCCCTGTGCCGGACTCAGCTCCGGCACACTTGGTCTTTTCATGACTATTATATTCGCCAGGCCAGGGATGTCCACGAATCTGTGCCACTGGTCGAAGGTCTGCCACGCATCTCCGCCCATGGCAAACACCAGCGACCGTGAGCTACCCACCTGTTTTCTCAGCATTTCCAGCGTTTCAACGGTGCGCGTCGGCCCTTCGCGGGAGAGTTCGCTGGCATCTACCACCAATCCGGGCTGACCGGCCACCGCCAGTTCGAGCATCCGCAAACGATCCTCGTCTGAGGCGCTTACCCGGTCTTTCAGCGCGTGCTGCCTCGCAAGCAGCAACCTCACTTCAGCATCTGGCCCCAGGCACTCACCGAGCTCCAGCGCCATTCGAAGGTGGCCGTGGTGAACGGGGTCAAACGAGCCGCCCAGAAGAACCAGAGGCCCGCCTTCAGCTGCGGATCTGTCCATCACCCAGAACGACGTACTTCTGTGAGGTCAGCCCTTCCAGACCAACCGGCCCGCGTGCATGAAACTTGTCCGTCGAGATACCGATCTCTGCCCCCAGACCATATTCGAAGCCGTCGGCGAAACGGGTCGATGCATTTACCATGACTGAACTGCTGTCGACTGCCGTGAGAAAGCGGCGGGCCCGGGAATAGTTTTCCGTCACAATCGCGTCGGTATGCTGGGAGCTATAGCGGTTGATGTGCTCAATCGCTTCTTCCATGCCATCCACCAGACGGATTGACAGGATGGGTGCCAGGTATTCGGTGGACCAGTCTTCCTCTGTCGCGGCATTCAGGCCCTGAACTTTCGCCAGAGTGGCTTCACAGCCACGCAGTTCAACCCCAAGAGCCAGATAACGATCCACCAGTTTGTACAGGATGCCGTCGGCAATTGACTGGTCAATGAGCAGGGTCTCCATCGTGTTGCAGGTGCCGTAACGATGGGTTTTGGCATTGACTGCAATGGCCTCCGCCTTGGCAAGATCGGCTTCGCCATCAATGTAAACATGACAGATGCCATCCAGGTGCTTGATCACCGGCACCCGGGCTTCTGCCGAGATACGTTCAATCAGGCCCTTGCCTCCACGCGGAATGATCACATCGATGTACTCCGGCATGCTGATCATCTGGCCAACCGCCGCACGGTCAGGCGTATCCAGAACCTGAACGGCGGTTTTCGGCAGCCCGGCCGCCAGCAGGCCTTCCATCACACAGCCGGCGATGGCGATGTTGCTGTGCAGTGCTTCGGAGCCTCCACGCAGAACAGCCGCATTGCCTGACTTCAGGCAAAGCGCCGCCGCTTCCACCGTGACATTCGGACGAGACTCATAGATGATGCCCACCACGCCCAGGGGTACGCGCATGCGCCCGACCTGAATACCGGATGGGCGGTATCTCAGATCGGTAATTTCCCCCACCGGGTCCGGCAGGTCAGCGACCTGTCGCAGGCCTTCAATCATGCCGTCAATGCGAGCCTCAGTCAGCGCCAGGCGATCCATCAGGGCGGGGTCCAGCCCTTTCTTCTCACCCGCGTCCAGATCGAGCTGATTGGCGTGCATCAAGGCCGCTCTCGAAGACTCAATGGCTTCCGCCATGGCCAGCAAGGCAGCATTCCTGGTCCGGGTTTCCGCCCCGCGCATTTTTGCCGAGGCCAGGCGGGCTTCTTTACCCACGTTTTGCATATACTGAATGACATCCATACGACTGTGTGCCTGTCGGGTCTGATCTTTTCGAAGATTGCGCAAACGTGCATTATACTCTTTTCGCAGGGCCGCGACCAAGAACCGTTGGCAACCCGGCCCAATTCAACTCAATAACAAGTAAAATCATGAGCACCCTGATCTCCATTGATCCGAGCAATTCACTCAGAACCAAGATATACCTGATGGCTGCGGGTGTCTGTCTGGTCCTGTCTGCAGGCTCACTGCTGAGCAGCCAGAGCTTCATGGCAGCCACTGGCCTGCTGTTCGCCGGTCTGCTCTACGGAAATAGCCGTCTGCTGCAGAAAAGCGGGGAAAAGCGCCCGCCGATGATCCTTTCCCATGTCATGGTTTTCTGCCTGATGCTGGTGACACTGGCAAGCGTCACCCACTTCCCCGGGCAGGCCGAACACTGGAGTTACATACTGCCCCTGATTGCCTACCTCATCTACCCACTGAGGCTGGCTACGGCACTGACCGCAGGTTATTCGGTGGCCTTTGCCATTGCCATCATCGTTTTCTATCACGGGCCGGAAAAACCCCAGCTGTTCTTCATCTATCTGTTGTCGCTGGTCGTTACCCTGGCCTTTGTCTATCTGCGTGAAATCAAAGAAAAGCAGCTTCAGCCCCTGCGCCGCACCGACAACCTGACACTGGCCCTGACCCGCGAGTGCTTGCAGCAGGATCTGCACCGGGAAATCCAGCGCTGTGAGCGGGAAGGTACGTCGCTGTCGGTATTGGCGCTCAGTCTCGACGAAAAGACCCTGCGCCAGAGCCGGCCCGACGACAAAGACGGTCTGCTGCACCGAATGGGGCGACTGCTGCATGAAAACCTGCGCCTGTTCGACACTTACTACCGTTATGAAAGCGCCGAAATCATTATTTTGTTGCCCTATACCTCATCGCGGGCGGCTGCGCGCAAGGCCTATCAGCTCCGGCAGAAAATCCGGGAACAGCTGAGCTCACGCGAACTGGATGTGACCGCCTCTGTGGGGCTTGCCACCCTGAATGTCGGCGACACTCCGGCCAGCATGATTGAGTCGGCTCGCAAGGCACTCGGTCATGCTCAGTCAAGAGGGTCTAATCAGACCCGCACTTTCGTCGCTCTGGAAGAATCCCAATAATATGCTGGCTGAATCCTACCTCCGCACGCGTACACAGATCCTGCTGTACATCGGCAGCAGCATCCTGTTCTTTTTTCTGTCGCTGCAAAATGTGCGTTATGGCAACTATGATCTGTTCTACATTGGAATGCTGGCGATGCCGGCCCTGATGATGGGTGCTGTCTACGCCTGGTTCAAACGCAGTGAACTGCAGGCTTACCTGGGGCACTTGCTGGTACTGGGATACATGCTGGTCCTTGTGCTGTTCGAGCTTCTGCAAGGCGAGGCTGCCGCACTGCACTGGCTTTACGGGCTGGGCCTTTTCAGTTTTTTGCTGCTGCCCCTGAAGACCGCCTTTCACTTCAATCTGATTGTTTTACTGCTCAGCAGCCTGTTTGCCCTGGTCGAATTCAACTTTTTTGCCATGCTGCGCTTTGCCAGCAGCTTCGCCTTGCTGGTCGGCATGGCCGGCATGTATGCCTGGCTCTACCATCACAAGGCCCGCTACCTGGATCAGGCCGGCATCAAGGATGCGCTGACCGGGGCCTACAACATGAAGCACTGGGATCTGACCCTGCGCCAGGAAGTCAGCCGGTCGGAGGCGACCGGCCACTCGTTGTCACTGCTGGCCTTCGAGGTGGACTACTTTGACCAGATCCTGGAAGTTCAGGGCATCAATTCCACGAACGAACTGCTGGCTGAGCTCGGCAAGCGTCTGCAGGGCCTCACCCGTGCCGGAGACAGTATCTACTATGCCGGTGGCGGGCGCTTTCTGTTCATGCTGCCCACCACCCAGGAGGAGGGCCTGCTGGTGTTTGCCGAGCGTCTGCGCCGCGATGTTGAAGACAGCGCCTGGCCGGTCATCGATGCCATGAGCGCCAGTATTGGCTGCCTCACGCGATCCGCCACAGGCACGGAGGACAGCCGCGACCTGATGGATAATCTGCTCAGCGCTCTGGCCCAGGCGCAGCAAAGCGGTCACAATAAGGTCGTAACTTTCAAAGGCTGACAAAGGCTGATTCCACTGTTTTGGTAGACGACATTCTCACTTGGGTCAGCCTCAATCCCGGCTGGCTGTACGCCATCATTGCCGTCACCGCCTTTCTGGAGTCACTGGCCATTGCCGGTATCATCGTTCCGGGAGTGGCCCTGCTGGTGGGGCTGTCGTTCTTTGCCGGCAGCGCCGACGCCAGTCTGAATACCGCGCTGTTTGCGGCAATTACGGGCGCCATCATCGGTGACGGGCTCAGTTTTGCGCTGGGTCGACGCTATCGCGATGACATTCTGCAAGTGTGGCCACTATCACGCTACCCGGACCTGACCCGCTCCGGGGAAGACTTCTTCAGACGCCACGGAGGTGTCAGTGTCATTCTGGGGCGATTCGTCGGTCCGCTGAGACCCGTTATTCCCCTGATTGCAGGCAGCATGGGCATGCACCCGACCCGCTTCCTGTTTTACAACCTGGGTTCAGCGCTGGCCTGGGGCCCGTTCTACATACTCCCCGGCTACCTGGCCGGACAGGCCACTCTCGGCCCCGACGCGGCCCAGCTACCTCACTTCCTGCCCGGACTGCTGTTGCTGATCACCGGACTGCTGGCCGGAGCCGGTTTTCACTGGCTTCACAGCAGCCAGTGGCAGCCGGACGCTGACCCGCAACGCCTCAGCCATTGGCGCAGCAGTACCATTCTGGCGGTCTTCTGCCTGACCGGCTTTGTGGCATGGTCGACGATGGTAACTCTCAGTGATTGGCCAGCAGACATGGACCAGGCACTGCGGCGCCAGTTTCTGGGCTCGCAAAGCTGGATATCAGTGGTGTTTGAATGGCTTACCCGACTGGGTGACCCGGCCTTCCTCTATCCGGTCTTCGGCTCTTTCTGTCTGTGGCTGGTGTATTTGCGCCACACCCGGGAAGCCGTGATTCTGGCGGGCGCCGGTCTGGCGGTCCATGCTTCCATCTGGAGCCTGAAGCTGTGGTTCGGGGTGGAAAGGCCACCCGGTGGTAGCGGTCTGAGCACCTTGGCATTCCCCAGCGGACACGCCACCGGGGCAACCTTTGTGTACTCGCTGATCGTCACCCAGGCGCTTTCTCCCGGGGATCGCCTATGGCAGCGGGCACTGATTACGATGGCTGCAAGCAGCATTTTCTGGGTGGCCTTCAGCCGTCTGGCGCTGGACCTGCACTGGGCCTCTGATGTTGTCGCGGGCGTGCTGCTTGGCGGCTTCTGGGCCAGTCTGGCAACCCGGGTGGCACACCGGTCCGCCAGCGATTATTTTAACGAAACCCTGACATCAAAAACCGGCCGCTGGCTGGTGATCAGCTGGCTGGCCGGCTTTGGGGTTTATGTCACCCTGTTCTGAAACAACAGAATAAGGGCCTGGCTCAGCCCAGCTTGCCCATGGAGCCGGTCGCATCAGCAAGCAGATAGTAGAAAGTCACCCGGCTTTTTGAGCGCACGCCCTTCATGGTTTCACAAACTTTTGCAATGCCGGCATCGGCCTCTTCCGCGCTCAGCCCCAGCTTCTTGGCGGCAAAGCCATCACGGACCGTTTTCAGCTCGGCAGGGTCTGAAGCCGCAACCGTGGCAGAGTCACGGTTGCGCAGGGCAATACCGCAATACTTGACGATTTTGTCTACGACCGCCTCATCCACATTATCAACGTACTTGCCGACATCAGCTACATAATCAGTCATGTTCATCCAACCTGTGTTATTGAAGTTGTTATCGATTTTTTGGCCACAACCGGGGCCGGGCAGCGGCCGCCGTGGGGTCATCGGAATAACCGATCCCAACACCCTATCACGACTGGCGCAGAGCTCAATAGCGAATATTAAAAATGGTTGAGCCTGTCTCGGAATCGTCACGTAAGCCCTTACACATCACGGGCGATTGATCTATGCTAAAACCATGACGGTCGCGCCATCGAGCCACCGACTTCCTTTGAAAACAAGGAGCTGACCATGAGCCTGTTCAACCACTACGCCAACCGCTACGTGGCCCATCAAGAGGAAGAAATGAGTCTTGAGGAATACCTCAAGCTCTGCAAGGAAGACCCCAGCGCCTATGCGTCTGCCGCCGAGCGGATGTTGTTGGCCATCGGTGAGCCTGAGCTGATCGACACTTCCCGTGACCCTCGTCTGAGCCGCATATTCTCCAACAAGATCATCAAGCGCTATCCTGAGTTCGATGAATTCTACGGGATGGAAGAAGCCGTCGAACAGATCGTCTCCTTCTTCAAGCATGCGGCCCAGGGGCTGGAAGAGAAGAAACAGATCCTCTATTTGCTGGGGCCCGTCGGCGGCGGCAAATCCTCTCTGGCTGAAAAGCTCAAGGCGCTGATTCAGAAGCAGCCTTTCTATGCGATCAAGGATTCCCCGGTCTACGAGTCTCCCCTCGGCCTGTTCGACGTCGAGGAAGACGGCGCCATCTTGCGTGAGGAGTACGGGATTCCTGAGCGCTACCTGAAATACATCATGTCTCCCTGGGCTGTTAAACGCCTGCACGAATATAACGGGGACATCAGCAAGTTCCGGGTGGTCAAGCTTTATCCCTCTCAGCTCAACCAGGTCGCTCTGGCGAAAACCGAGCCTGGTGATGAGAACAACCAGGATATTTCCGCGCTGGTCGGTAAGGTCAATATCCGGATGCTTGAGGAGTTCCCGCAGCACGACCCGGATGCCTACAGTTTCTCGGGCGGTCTCAACAAGGCCAACCAGGGGCTTCTGGAATTCGTCGAAATGTTCAAGGCCCCGATCAAGGTGCTTCACCCGCTGCTGACCGCGACTCAGGAAGGCAACTACAACACCACTGAAGGCATGGGCGCGGTTCCTTTCGAAGGCATCGTTCTCGCCCACTCCAACGAATCAGAGTGGCAGACTTTCAGAAACAACAAAAACAATGAGGCTTTCCTGGATCGTATCTACATCGTCAAGGTGCCTTATTGTCTGCGCGTCAGCGAGGAAATCGAGATCTATCGCAAGTTGCTCAAAAACAGCAGCTTGACCGGTTCCCCCTGCGCACCGGATACCCTGGCCATGCTGGCACAGTTCTCCGTGCTGTCCCGGATGAAGGATCCGGAAAACTCGTCGATCTACTCAAAGATGAAAGTCTACGACGGTCAGAACATCAAGGACACCGACCCCAAGGCGAAGTCCATTCAGGAATATCGTGACTCCGCCGGGGTGGATGAGGGCATGGATGGTCTGTCGACGCGCTTTGCGTTCAAGATACTGTCCAAGGTATTCAACTTCGATGCGACCGAAGTCGCGGCCAACCCGGTGCATCTGCTGTACGTGCTTGAGAAGCAGATTGAGCAGGAGCAGTTCCCGGCGGATACACATGATCGCTATCTGCGCTTCATCAAAGAGTTCATGGCGCCGCACTATGTGGAGTTCATCGGCAAGGAAATCCAGACCGCCTATCTGGAATCCTATTCCGAATACGGCCAGAACATCTTCGACCGCTATGTCACCTATGCCGACTTCTGGATTCAGGATCAGGAATACCGCGACCCGGAGACCGGAGAAATTTTCGATCGCAGCTCCATCAATGATGAGCTGGAAAAAATCGAGAAGCCAGCTGGCATCAGTAACCCGAAAGATTTCCGTAACGAAGTGGTGAATTTCGTGCTACGGGCCCGGGCCAACAACCAGGGCAAGAATCCTTCGTGGCTGAGCTATGAGAAACTCAGGGGCGTCATAGAGAAGAAGATGTTCTCGAATACGGAAGATCTGCTGCCGGTAATTTCCTTTAACCCGAAAGCGTCGCAGGACGACCAGAAGAAGCATCAGGAATTCGTCAAACGCATGATCGAGCGCGGCTACACCGAAAAACAGGTGCGCTTGCTCTGCGAATGGTATTTGCGGGTGCGCAAGTCCCAATAGGGAGTAGTCAATGAGCACAACGCACATCGTCGACAGGCGGCTCAACGGACGAAACAAGAGTGCCGTGAACCGCCAGCGCTTCCTGCGCCGCTATCGGGAGCACATCAAGAAAGCGGTAACGGAAGCGGTCAACAAGCGATCCATTACCGACATCGACCGCGGGGAGAGCATCAGTATCCCTGGCAAGGATATCGAGGAGCCCATATTCCGTAATGGCCAGGGTGGCCGCCGCAGCACTGTGCATCCGGGCAACAAGGAATTCATCACTGGCGACACCCTTCCGCGACCACCGGGTGGTGGTGGCTCAGGCAGCGGCCAGGGCCAGGCTGGCAATCAGGGCGAAG
>JAUIAZ010000498.1 GCA_030427465.1 Gammaproteobacteria bacterium
GTTTTCGATGCTACCAGTATTGAAAAGCCTGACGACCTGCACTGCCTGTATCAGCTGTTCCAGCCCCTTGGCAACGCGCTTGCAGAGCAGGCCAAGCTGTTGATCGTTGGCCTGCAACCTGCGCACTGTGAGAGTGCTGAGCAGACTGCGGCACAAGAAGCGCTGGAAGGATTTATCCGTAGCCTGGCCAAAGAGTATGGCCCCCGGGGGGCAACGCTGAACCTGCTGCAACTGCCCCGTAGCGAAGCCAGAATCTCTCTGCACAGCGCCCTTGCCTACTTCCTGAGTCCGGCTTCCGTGTTTGTCAGCGGCCAGAGCCTGACGCTGCAAAGCGGCGGCAAGGCCTCACTGGATAATCTGGATGAAAAACCGTTGGCCGGAAAAACGGCTCTCATCACCGGCGCCTCCCGGGGAATCGGTGCGCGCATTGCCGAGACCCTAGGCAGTCAGGGGGCCCGCATTCTGGCCCTCGACATTCCGGATAAGAAAGTGCCCTTGCAACAGCTGGTAGAAAAACTGGATGGCCACAGTCTGCTGACCGATGTATCAAGCCCGGATGCTGCACGAGCCCTGGTTAACTGGCTACAGGACAATGACCGTGAACTGGACATCGTGGTACACAACGCTGGTATTACACGGGACAAGACCCTGCGAAAAATGAGCCCTTCGCAATGGTCGCAGGTACTGAACATCAACCTCGCGGCGATCCTCCGGATTGATGAGCAGCTTCTGCAACATGGCCTGCTGGGCAAGTCGGCCCGTGTTGTGGTCATGAGTTCGGTATCCGGTATTGCCGGTAACTATGGCCAGACCAACTATGCCACCAGCAAGGCCGGACTGAACGGCTACGTCGCCCATCGCGCCACCGAGCTCAATCGTGGCCAGACCATCAACGCCATTGCGCCCGGCTTCATAGAAACCGACATGACAGCCTCTATGCCGGTCGCCGTCAGAGAAGTTGCCAGACGTATCAACGCACTTTCCCAGGGCGGGCAGGTCGAGGACATTGCCGCGGCAGCCAGCTTTCTGGTGCATCCCGGTTCAGGCTGCATCAGCGGTCAGACACTGCGAGTCTGTGGGCTTAACCCGGTAGGACGTTAGGCGATCCCCTGCCGCAAGACTTTGCCTGCTGGTTCACGGCTCTTGCCGTGAACTTGTGCTATTTTGAAGAAACAAATCCACTGTGCCTGCATGGCCCAAGTCTGGTAACTCTTCATGAAAGCACTTTCCGCGACCGATCAGATTTTCCTCTGGCTGGAAAAACGCCAACAGCCCATGCATGTGGGCGGACTGCATATCTTCTCCTGCCCGGATGGAACCAATAGCCGTTTCGTTACCGAGATGGCAGAAAGAATGCGGAGTTACGAGAAACCGAGCCCGCCTTTCGATCAGAGACTGACCCAGAAATTCGGCCAGTATTACTGGATCGAGGACAAGCAGTTTGACCTGGAACATCACTTCCGCCATGTGGCTCTGCCCAAACCAGGCCGGATCCGTGAACTGCTCGGCGTGGTTTCAGCCAACCACAGTCACCTGATGGATCGCGAAAGGCCCATGTGGAGTGTCCACATGATTGAAGGAATTCGTGGCAAGCGCTTTGCCTTCTACGTCAAGGCGCATCATTGCATGCTGGATGGCGTCGCCGCCATGCGGCTGGTGGACAAAATCTACTCCCCGGATGCTGAACAGACCGATATGCCTCCCTTCTGGGCCTTGCCCGTCCATCGCAAGAAGCGGGCTGCTCTGGAACAGGGGGATGTTATACAAAGCCTCGCCCACCTGATGGAAGGTGCCGGTAAGCAGATTGCCACCATTCCGACCCTGGCTCGTGAAATTACCCGTAATGTAGTGAGAGCCAGAAAGAACCCAGACATGGCCGGTCTGTTTCAGGCCCCCAAAAGTCTCATTAACCAGAAGATCACCGGCAGCCGCCGATTTGCCGCCCAAAGCTACTCAATGGACCGCTTCAAGGCGATTGGCAAGAAGCTCAATGGCACATTGAACGATATCGTGCTGTCCGTCTGCGGCTCAGCTCTGCGCAACTACCTGATCCACCAACAGG
>JAUIAZ010000499.1 GCA_030427465.1 Gammaproteobacteria bacterium
AAACCAGGCGAGCTGTACCTGATTGTTGCGGAATGCCGTAACGGCGGCAGGGTACGATTTCACCGGAATGTATTTGACGGGGACGTCCAAGGCATCGCTCAGGTAGGCAGCCACCTTGTCAAAGCGCTCCTTCAGGCGTGACTCATCCTGATCCGGGATGGCGGTAAAAACAAAAGTATCTGCACTGTGAGTGCTGAAAGAGGCAAACAGGGTGGTGAAGATCATCGCCGCAAAGGCGACCAGACGACCAAATCGCATGGTTGTTCCTTATTGAGTGTTCACAGATGATGTAAGAGGCCATCCGGGAGGTTAACCGGTAATACTGGCACGACAAATCGGGATACTAACACCGGAACAGCGGGGATGGGTAACTCCAGGAATCAGTTGGCGAAAATGACCCGGTTTTTGCCTTCGGCCTTGGCAGCCAGCAGGGCGGTGTCTGCCCGCTCAATACACTCGCTGATGGAGGTCTCTGCGGTGCGGGTCACGTAGGCGCCTGCAGACAGGGTCAGTGGGGGCAGGGTCGGGTGTTGCAGCGCGCTGATTGCCTGAATGGCTTGCTCAGCCAGGTGTCTGGATCTGCCGTCGCCGGCCTCTTCATACAAGAGAATGAATTCCTCGCCGCCGTAACGTGCCAGGAAGGCCTGGTCCTCATTCTGGTAAATCTCCTGCAGACGGGCGGCTATCAGTTTGAGGGCCATGTCGCCGGCATGATGTCCGAACTGGTCATTCAGCAGTTTGAAGTTATCCACATCCAGCATCATGACCAGCATATCTTTCGGCACCCGCCCCCGATAGCTTTCCAGTTTACGCATCAGGGCGAACCGGTTGGGCAGCTCTGTCAGGGCGTCGGTCAGCGCCTGCTGTGAGGCTTGCTGTTTCTGCTCGTTCAGCTCGTTGGATTTGAGGAAAAAGGCCAGCAGATAGCGTTCCCGGTGCGCCACCGCCATCAGCCCCATGAAGGCGACTGTTCCGAAGACCAGAAGGTTGTTCAGCATGATGATGTAGGGGGTATCGGTGAAGAGTCCTATCCCCAGGGTGTAGGTCAGCCAGCTGAACAGGACGACAACGGTACTGTGACGCATCGGCGCCTGCAGCAGGGTGCAGCAGTACACCAGCACGATCACGGTACCCTGTTGATAGGTGTAGAGCCCGGCCTCTGCAGCGAGTATGCCGATGTACACAATACCGATGTGATAGATCATCAGACCGGCTGACAGTATAAGGAAAGCATGACTGACCCGGGCGAAACCGATGGCATAGAGCAGCCCCAGTTCGACCACGGTCAGGCCCAGTCGCATGAGCAGTAATTCAGAAAAGTGGACGGGCAGAAACTCATAGTCCGCAAACAGGAAGAGATTGGAGGCAAGCACGATGAAAAAAGTGTAAACGCGCGATGAGCGGATCTGAGTGCGTCGCACCTGCTCGTTGAAGCGGCGCTTTTCCTCTGCCGTCAGTTGGGAAAACGTTTTGATAGAGCCTCCGGTATAACTTCAGTCCGCTACTTAAGGCTAGTACAATTTAGGTCCGTCTACCTGTGATTGTCTTTCCATTTTTTGTCAGGAAACAAGCGGATGTCAGCTTCACCCGTACATGTTCTGGGCCCCGGTGCACTCGGGCTGTTGTGGGCTGCCAGACTGTCGTCCGAACAGGCGGTGGTGCTGATTGGCCGGGCTAACCGCGAAGGGGAGCGGCACTTCTGCTTTCGCGCCGGGCATCAAAATCAGGAACTGGTGCTGCCCGAGACCTGTGCAGGGGTGTTGCTGGCAAAGGGGGCCCGCCTGAAGCAGCTGCTCGTGTTTACCAAGACCCATACTACCTTGCCGGCGCTGGAAACACTGAAGCCTCTGATCGGTGCGCACACCGATGTGGTGCTTTTCCAGAACGGCCTGGGGGCTCACCATGACTGCGAGTTAGCCTTTCCGGATGTTGCTCTCTTTGCTGCCGTTACAACGGAAGGGGCTAACCGGCCGGATGCGCAGACGGTGGTTCATGCAGGCAGTGGGACGACACAGGTCGGGGGGCTGACCGAACCGGCGGCTGACAGTGAGCG
>JAUIAZ010000500.1 GCA_030427465.1 Gammaproteobacteria bacterium
CATCTACAATGACCTGGTGCTTTTTATCCACCGTCGCCACGCCGTTATACCCCTGAATCGTCCCCTTGCTGGTCGTCATCTTGGCGCTTTCGTTATCGGTGATATTACTCTTCACTTCCTGGGGCCGTTTGCCCTGGCCCATCCTTGGGCCGGGTGACTTTTTTAGGAAGTCATCTATGCGATCGGCGGCTTTGTCCAGGGCCATCATGGTCTTGCCCCGGCGGATCACCTGATCCATCTCTTGCTCGGTGATCTCGGACTCAGGCAGTACCTTGTCATGCTTCTGATGCTCTTTGAGATGATATTCAAGCAGGCGCCTGAGTTTGTCGCGCTTGGCCTGAAGTTCGTTGAATGTACCCGAGTGTTCCTTGGCGGCATTGGAGGAGATCTTGCATCGGGGCGGCCTTCCGCCGTCTATCGCAAACAACTCATTCCCCAGCAACCCCTGCTCCGAACAGATCAGCAGTATCTGCTCAAACAGATCCTCAATTTCGCTGGCATGGCCACTGACAAAGTTGGCAATCGTTGTGAAGTGCGGAACCGTATCGCAGGACAATGCCTTGAACAGGATGTTCGTCTCGCAACACCACTGAATCTCGCGGCTGGAGGTAATACCCCTGGAGTAGGCAAACAGAATAATCTTCAGCAGAATCGCCGGATCATAGGCCGGACGGCCGCCCTCTTCATTGTTGTAGCGCGGATAAAAGATCGAAAGATCCAGCTTGTGATCGATCAGATGATGTATCGCATGTTCGAAGGTGCCAGGCTGCAGCTGATCCTGGTAATTGATGACCACCATCGAGTGCTGGTTGTAGTCGTAGGGCTTGAATCGAGGCATGGGACGCTTCCTTGTGCTGTCCCGTTCATCATAACCAAATAGGCAAGGTCAGAGGGGTTTTTCTACAGGCTCAACGCCTAGTTTTGCGGCCCGACCGAGCGGAGCCTTTTGGGTAATATAGCGCAGCGACCCAAAAGGTGCAGCGACCGAGGGTCCGGCGCGGCGAGCGAAGCGAGTGCGCGTACAACAACGTCTTGTTAATCGCAAAGAAGCTTTTGCGAACCCACCCTCTGGGATATGCACTTTTCTCAGGCCAAACACTCTTACCTGTTGCCTTGGCGGCACATCGTTTAGCCAGATGACGTTGCCAACATCAAAGTATCAGCATTTACTCTCGACCTTGAAACAGGAGAGCCAAGCTGCCGATTACCGGGATGCCAGAACCCTCTCATTTTTTCTGCTTTCAGCGGCTGCACCGGCCATAGAAAACCACTCGTTACCAAGGCCAAACTTACTGAAGGGCGATTAACGAGCCTGTAGAAAAACGCCCACTGAGCGCATCTCTCCACCGACTATTTCATTTCTGAACTGCGCCACTTTGAATTCCCCTCAGTTTCTCAAACAAGCCCCTGTCTCAGCTTTCAAAGGCACTCGCTTCGTTCTATGGCTTCAGCAGAGTCTCTCCGTGGCGTTCCTGGCCGCTCTGCGTCTATGCCGGCATCCGACCATAGTTCGCTATCTTCTCAATATTATGCACCAGACAGAATAACTGCCACTGGCTCTGCACCTTGCTCTTGCCCCGCAGGCTGAAGCGGTTCAGTTTCTTGGTGCTGGTGATGTTGCCAAAGACAGGCTCCACCACTGACATCCTGTGACCATAGATCTCCTTGCCACTGGGACTGTCCACCCGGTGTTTCATCCAGTCGGTAAAGCTGGGCTTTCTTTTGTGCTCCAGAATAAAGGAAACCTGACGACCGGAACCTTTACGGTGGCTGGCCGAAGCCGGGTTGTGCATGCACCGGTCTTTCAATGGGCAGTTCCGGCATTGAAGCAGTCGCCCTGAGAAGTGGGCTTTCGGATTGCCATAAGTGTCGGTGCGGATGCCGTTGAAAGTCAGCATCTCTCCAGCCGGACAGTGACAGGTGAGATTCACCGGATCAAAGTCGAACTCGCTGGCCGGAATGGTTTCTGGCCGCTTGGATTCGTTTGCATGGCGCTTGCCATACTTCTCTTTCTGATCAGCAAAGCGTGGATCACGGCTGCG
>JAUIAZ010000501.1 GCA_030427465.1 Gammaproteobacteria bacterium
ATCATCAGATGACCAATCGTTCGAAGCTGGTTACCAATCTGAACGGGTAAGGTATCATGTCCACATCTGTCGCCGATTTCAGTCCGTTATCGGCCGTCGCTCTCAAAGCAGGCCAGAAAGACGGCCCATAAGGATTCGCTGTGCCTTCCGAACTGTTCTCCTCTCTCCCACTTCGTTCGGATTTGCTTGCGAATCTCGAGTCTCTCGCCTTTCATGAGATGACACCGGTACAGGCCCGAAGCCTGCCTCTCATTCTTTCCAGACGTGACGTGATAGCCCAGGCCAAAACCGGCTCTGGAAAGACCGCCGCTTTCGGTCTGGGCTTACTGCAGCAACTGGAGGTCAAGCGTTTCCGTGTGCAGGCGCTGGTACTCTGCCCCACCCGCGAGCTGGCTGACCAGGTGGCCGCTGAATTGCGCCGGCTGGCGAGAGGCATCCATAACATCAAGATCCTGACCCTGTGCGGTGGCATGCCCATGGGGCCACAGATTGCTTCGCTGGAACATGGCGCACACATTATTGTAGGCACCCCAGGTCGCATAGAAGATCATCTCAAGAAGGAGCGTCTCCTACTGGATGATCTGAATACTCTGGTGCTCGACGAAGCGGATCGCATGCTGCAGATGGGCTTCCAGGATTCTGTAGACGCGATTGTGGCGCAAACGCCGCAACAGCGACAGACGCTGCTGTTCAGTGCCACCTATCCGGAGGAGATAAAAAGCATCGCCACGCGTGTACTTCGCGACCCGGAACACATCGTCGTGGAGGGCGATCACGATCAGGCGAGCATTCAGCAATTTTTCTATCAGGTCGGCCCCGATATGGCCGATCGTATCAAAGCAGTCCGGCTGTTGCTGATGAAGTACACGCCCGAGTCAGCAATGCTCTTCTGCACCACGAAAATGGATACTCAATCACTTTCAGACGAATTGAACCGCTACGGATTCAGTGCGTTGGCCCTGCATGGCGACCTTGAGCAGCGCGATCGAAACCAGACTATGGTGCGTTTTGCCAATCGCAGTGTTTCTATACTGGTGGCCACGGATGTGGCGGCACGTGGCCTTGATATCAGCGATCTGAATGCCGTCATCAACGTGCAACTCGCCCACGACCCGGAAGTACATGTTCACCGCGTGGGACGCACCGGCCGGGCCGGCAGCCAGGGTTTTGCCTTTACCCTCTATAGCGAACGCGAAAAACACAAGTTGCAGAATCTGGCCGAATACCTGGGGCAGAGTTGCGAGCCGAGAACCCTGCCCTCCGAAAACGTCCTGAACAAACCAGTCTACCGCCCGCCGATGAACACACTACAGATTGATGGCGGCCGCAAGCAGAAAGTGAGGCCTGGGGATATTCTGGGGGCGCTCACAGGCATGCAAGGGATAGAGGCAAACCAGGTCGGCAAGATTCAAATTTCAGAAACCAGCGCGTACGTCGCCGTAACCGAGGCCGCTACGAGGAAAGCATTAGAAAAACTGAGCAGCGGTAAACTGAAAGGCCGGTCATTCAGAGTCCGGAAACTGCGGTAGGACCTCGACTGACATCGTGGCTGATATGATCACATGGCTCGGAAGCATTGGCGTTGGCCAAGAAGCCCCATTGATGTGTATTCTGTCGCCATACAATGGCACCCTTTTCAGGCACAGGTTTTTCAGTAATGACAGTGCATTCCAAATCACCAGATGACTCTCAGGTTGGTACTTTCGACGAGTTTGCAAAGCTGGCAGATTATTCCCTGATGGATCAGCTTAACGCCGACCCGGATGCCAGGCCGGATGGTCACGATCACCGCCCCCGCCCGGTGCTCTCGGGACACTTTGTGCCGGTGAAACCCACACCGATTGCAGATCCGGAATATCTCGCTCACAGCGAGACTTTTTTTGACGAACTCGGGTTGAGCAACGAACTGGTGACGGATGAGCGTTTTCGCCGACTGTTCTCAGGCGATATTTCAGCCGCTGCCCCCCCTATGCGCCCCCACGGCTGGGCCACTGGCTATGCCCTGTCGATTTATGGCACAGAATACACCCAGCA
>JAUIAZ010000108.1 GCA_030427465.1 Gammaproteobacteria bacterium
TGTTCTGAAGGATATTAACCTGAACGTACTCAAAGGGGAGCGGATAGTGGTCTGTGGCCCTTCCGGATCCGGTAAATCCACCATGATCCGCTGCATCAACCGCCTCGAGGAGCACCAGAAAGGCGACATCATCGTCAATGACATTCCGCTAACCAATGACATCAAAAACATCGACATTGTTCGCCGGGAAGTCGGCATGGTGTTCCAGCACTTCAACCTGTTCCCCCACCTCACGGTTCTGGAAAACTGCACCCTCGCCCCGGTCTGGGTGCGCAAGATGCCCAAGAAGGAAGCTGAAGAAATCGCCATGCAGTACCTGGAGCGGGTCAAGATTCCCCAGCAGGCACTCAAGTATCCGGGACAGCTATCGGGCGGTCAGCAGCAGCGGGTAGCGATAGCCCGGAGTCTGTGCATGAACCCGGAGGTCATGCTCTTCGACGAGCCGACTTCGGCACTCGATCCGGAGATGATCAAGGAGGTTCTGGATGTCATGATCGAACTGGCTGAATCCGGTATGACCATGATCTGTGTGACGCATGAAATGGGCTTCGCCAAAACGGTCGCCAACCGGGTGATCTTCATGGACGAGGGGCAGATTGTAGAAGAAAACGAACCCAACGAGTTCTTCCACAATCCGCAGAACGAGCGAACCCAGCTTTTCCTCAGCCAGATCCTGCAACACTGATATCCTGAGGCCCACCCGCCGGACAGCCAGCAGGCGCCGGCACCGGTGGCCCGATTAGCGCCTGATTTGTTTTAACAGTCAGTCAGGCCTCTTCTATACTGGTTCGTAAACCTCTTCTTAGCGGAAAAGCACCCCATGAGCCAGCACCGTTTTTACCAGGTCGACGCCTTCACTTCCCGCGTTTTCTCCGGCAATCCTGCCGGTGTCTGCCAATTGGATGACTGGCTGCCAGACCAGACCCTGATCAATATAGCCGCCGAGAATGCCCTGTCGGAAACCGCTTTCTACGTTCCCCGGACCAACGGTTTCGATCTGCGCTGGTTTACACCCGAAGCTGAAGTCGACCTGTGTGGACACGCCACTCTGGCGACCGCTTTCATCCTCTACGAGCGCGAAGGGTTCAAGGGGCCGCGCCTGCAGTTTCATACCCGCAGCGGCATGCTGGAAGTGACCCGGCAAAAGGAAGGCTACGCCATGACCTTCCCTTCCCGCATCGCAGAGAAAGTCACCGCACCACAGGCACTGCTCGCAGCACTGGAACCACTGCAACCCAGGGAGGTGCTGAAATCACGGGATTATATGGCCGTCTTTGATTCGGAAGCCGAAGTGCGATCACTCAAACCAGACATGAAACTGCTGGCCACGCTGGATGCCTTGGGCGTCATCGCCACCGCCCCCGGCGACAAGGACGATTTTGTCTCCCGATTTTTTGCGCCCGGCGTCGGTATTCCGGAAGACCCGGTGACCGGTTCAGCACACTGCACCCTGACCCCTTACTGGAGTGAAAAGCTGGGTAAGGTGACCCTGAATGCACGCCAGATTTCCCGACGCGGCGGTGAGATTCATTGCCAGTACCGGGGAGCCCACGTTGTCCTGAGTGGCCAGGCCAGACTATTCCTGGAAGGTACCATCCGCGTCCCCGGAGAAAGCTGACACGGCTAGCCGATTGGCCGATGGCGCGCCAGAACCGGCTCCAGATCAAATCCGGCAGGCAAGGTGCCGTATTGATGTGTGCCCTGATTGTCCAGGCGCGCATGGCAGAAAGGCTCTGACACTTGGGAGGGCGCTTCCCGCAACAGCAGCGACGCCTGCAGGCACAAGGCCAGACGGTCCACCAAATCGCGGGCGCGGTACTCCAGACTCTCCTGATCCAGCAACAGGTTTTTCAGCTTGTCCAGATAGCGGTCATACACGGGCAGCCTGCCCTCTGCGGCTTCCAGTTCCTGCATATACAGCTCGAGACTTTGCGGCGAACGCTGCATCACCCGCAGCACATCCAGACACTGGATATTACCACTGCCTTCCCAGATGGCATTGACCGGCGACTCACGGAACAGGCGCGGCATCGGGCTGTCTTCCATTACCCCACTGCCGCCAATGCACTCCATGGCCTCGTAGGCATGCTGGGGGGTACGCTTGCAGATCCAGTACTTGCCGACCGGCGTCATCAAGCGCAGTAACAGTCGCTCACCGGCATCTTCCGGCGCATCCAGAGCACGGGCACAACGCATGGCAAAGTGCAGGGCAGCCTCGCTTTCCAGCGACAGGTCTGCCAATACGTTCCGCATCAGGGGCTGATCCCACAAACGCTGGCCAAAGGCCTGACGATGGCTGGCATGATGCAACGCCTGTGCAGTCGCCATGCGCATGCCGGCAGCCGACCCCAGCATACAGTCAAAGCGGGTCATGGCCACCATTTCGATGATCGTGACCACCCCTCTTCCGGGTTCACCCAACATCCAGGCCAGAGCTCCCCTGAGTTCGGTTTCACTGGAGGCATTCGACACATTGCCCATCTTGTTCTTGAGTCGCTGAATCTGCAGCGGATTCTTGCTGCCATCCGGACGCCAGCGAGGCAGCAGGAAACAGGACAGCCCCTCTGGCGCCTGTGCCAACACAAGGAAGGCATCGCTCATCGGGGCTGACACAAAATACTTGTGTCCAACCAATTCGTAGGCTTCTCCCGCCCCCTGCCGCCCGGTTGGATAGGCCACCGTCGAGTTCGCTCGGACATCAGAGCCTCCCTGCTTTTCAGTCATGGCCATCCCAATCGTCAGTCCGCTTTTTACAGTATGGGGGCGGTTGGCAGGGTCGTAGGTCGTGGCGGTGATGCGCGGCTCCCACCAGGCTGCCAGCGAGGGCGTTTTTCGCAGCGCCGGAATACACGAGAAGGTCATGGTTATCGGACAGCCATGACCCGCCTCAACCTGGGAGTGCAGGTAGAATCCGAGCCCGCGGGCCACATGTGCCCCGGGTCGCGGATCAAGCCAGGGTGAGCTGTGCAGCCCGGCTTCGACAGAGGTCCGCATCAGCGTGTGATAGGCCGGATGGAAGCGCACTTCATCGATACGGTGACCAAAACGGTCATGCGAATGAAAGACCGGCCGGTGCTCGTTCGCCAACATACCCAGTTCCAGGTGTCCGGCGCTTCCCGCCTGAGCCCCCAGTTCAGTCAGCCGTGACTCGGCCCAGTCTGCCTGGCCCCGCTGCAGATGGTCTCTCGCGGCCCGGTCGCTCAGAAAAAGGTTGTAGTTCTCCAGGGGAGGCGGCTGGTTACGCACTTCATGGGTGACTGCCAGAAACCGGGTGTCCGGGTCATGATGACTGTTCATGCTTCGCCCCTCCTGATCTGCCAGGGCTTGCCGGCAAAATACTATGAATTATGGTTCACATTATTCAATCAGCTTGCGGAACTGAGGTCAACCGGGATTCTGTTACCGCAGTCAGGAATGGTGCGGCAATGGCCAGACTAAAGGGCGGACGCCTCAGGATTCCGGTTCAAAGGTCACCGTTTCAATGAATTCCGCGAGATGCAGAAGCTGGTCGTGGGTCAGACTCTTGAGCACTTTCGCAATGACCATTTTCATGCCTTTGCGGGTACTCGCCAGGCCGAGCTGCGCCGCTTTCAGAGTCATGGTTCCCGCACCAATCCGGCGCAGGGGGCTGATAAAGTAGAAATCCAGCCCCGCTTCTGTCATTGCCATGATCACCCCCAGCAGATCCTCTGCCTGACGTGTGGCATCCGGGGACTGCTTCAGACTTTCCACAATTCCGACCACCTGACCGTGCAGGTCTGCACTCAAGGGAGCTACGATGTGATGGGATGATTTGGGCATTGGCATTTCCTCATGTATTAACCACGTTCAATTTATGACAGGAAACGCTCTCTTTTTCTGTGACGGGTAACGACTACCCGGGATACGAAGCTGGCTGCCTGAGGTTTTTTTGCCAGAACTCTGCCTCTCCCTGTTGCGGATCCAGCACATAGGCATCGAAACCCAGCCGGGCATAGACTGCCTTTGCCACAAGGTTCCCGCTCAGCACTTCCAGAGTCACTTTACAGCAAGCTCTGGCCTGTGCCTCACCCTCTACCGCCTCAAACAGGGTGCGGGTCACCCCCCTGCCGCGAAACTCAGGATCCACGTAAACATCGTGAATGTTAACCAGCGGCGCTGCCTTGAAGGTGGAGAACCCGGTTATGCAATTAATCAGACCAACGGCCTGGCCATCGATTCGGGCAAGAAAGGAAAAAGTGCCCGGAGTGCCCGCCAATGCTGGCAGAAGGCGCTGCCTGACCTCTTCGGCCAGTGCCTGGCCTCCTCCCATCGGGTCGCAGGCATAGTCATTCAGGAGTCTGAGCAGCTCTGCTCCCTGCTGGGGGTCGGTGTAGTCAACCCGCTCCGTGCGGAGCTTCGCATCATGCGGCATTACGGAAATCCCTGGTAACAGGACCGGTGTCCTGAATGGTCATTTTATGAGTCATCTGGTAGGATTGCGGCCCTTTCAGACAGGCGCACCGCCCCGGCAAATGCACCGCCGACGTCCCACGGTCGAGTCGGGTGGCACAGGACAAACCTCAGGAATCATCCCATGATACAGAATCTTCATCAACAATGGTTCGGCAACATCCGTGGCGATCTGCTCGCGGGGCTGGTGGTCGCGCTGGCCCTGATCCCGGAAGCGATCGCGTTTTCCATTATCGCAGGTGTCGATCCCAAAGTCGGCCTGTACGCTTCTTTCTGTATTGCCGTGATTATCGCCTTTGTCGGTGGCCGCCCCGGCATGATCTCCGCCGCGACGGGTGCCATGGCCTTGCTGATGGTCACCCTGGTCAAAGAGCACGGACTGCAGT
This sequence comes from Gammaproteobacteria bacterium, assembly GCA_030427465.1. GTDB lineage: Bacteria > Pseudomonadota > Gammaproteobacteria > Pseudomonadales > Oleiphilaceae > JADJWY01. The sequence continues at coordinate 4,818 of JAUIAZ010000108.1, forward strand.
ATCTGTTGGCCGCTACGTTGCTGACGGGTGTGTTGCAGATACTGGCCGGATTTCTGCGGCTCGGCAGTCTTATGCGTTTCGTATCCCGGAGCGTGGTCACCGGCTTTGTCAACGCGCTGGCCATCCTGATCTTTATGGCGCAACTGCCCGAGCTGACCAATGTTACCTGGGTCGTCTACGCTATGACCGCGGCCGGGCTGGGCATCATCTACCTGTTTCCCCTGCTGCCCCGGATCGGCAAGAGCGTACCGTCTCCGCTGGTCTGCATCCTGGCACTCACCGCCGTTTCGGTTGTCATGGGACTGGACATCCGGACCGTGGGTGATATGGGCGAACTACCCGATACTCTGCCTGTCTTCCTGTGGCCGGAAGTGCCACTTAACCTGGAAACACTCTGGATCATTTTGCCTTACTCCGCCGGGCTTGCCGTTGTCGGTCTGCTGGAATCGCTGATGACAGCAAACATCGTGGATGACCTGACTGACACCGGTAGCGACCGCAACCGTGAGTGCAAGGGCCAGGGTATCGCCAACATCGGCTCCGGGCTTCTCGGGGGCATGGCCGGCTGCGCCATGATCGGACAATCTATCATCAACATCAAATCCGGAGGCCGCGGGCGACTGTCCACCTTCACAGCCGGTTTCCTGCTGCTGATCATGGTGGTTTTCCTGGATGAGTGGATTGGCCAGATTCCAATGGCCGCGCTGGTGGCCGTCATGATCATGGTATCCATCGGCACCTTCAGTTGGGATTCCCTGAAAAACCTGCCGACCAATCCCCTGTCTTCAAACCTGGTCATGCTGGCCACGGTAGCCGTGGTTGTCGCGACCCACAATCTGGCTATCGGGGTATTCGTCGGTGTGCTGCTGGCTTCGCTGTTTTTTGCCAACCGGATCGGTCACTATATGTCGATCGACAGCCATTGCGACCAGCCAGGCGAACATCGGGTTTACTCCATTCACGGACAGGTATTTTTTGCCTCTACCGAAAAGTTTCTGTCTGCCTTCGACTTCCGCGAAGCGTTGGACCGGGTCACCATCGATGTGCGTGATGCCCACTTCTGGGACCTCACGGCGGTCGCCGCCCTGGACAAGGTCGTACTGAAGTTCCGTCGCGATGGCACCGAAGTGACTGTTCTGGGTCTGAATGAAGCCAGCCAGACCATCGTGGACCGCTTTGGCCAGCATGACAAACCTGAAGAAATGCACGACATCGTCAAACACTGAGGAGACCCGGATGAAAGAGATCATCGCCTGTATTGACGGCTCTCACGCCGCAGAAGCTGTGTGTCAGGGAGCTGCCTGGGCCGCCTCAGTCTGGCAGGCACCCGTATGTCTCCTGCATGTTCTGGATCATACCGAATACCCCACCGAAGGCGACCTCTCCGGCAGCATCGGTCTGGGCAGCCGGGAACAATTGCTCAAGGAACTGGCAGATCTTGACAATCGGCGTAGCCGACTGGCTCTTCAGGAAGGCAAATTGCAGCTTCAGGCAGCTGAAGAAACAATGCAAAAACTGGGCGAGACCTCTGTCACCACCCTGCAACGTCATGGCAGCCTGCTGGAAACCTTGTTCGGCCTCGCTGAGCAAATGCGTCTGCTGGTGATCGGGCGCCAGGGTGAGGCGCATGAGAACGAGCGTGAAGGGATTGGATCGCACCTGGAATCGGTGATCCGCGCCATGCACTGTCCGATTCTGGTGATGGTTCCCCGGTCCAGGACTCCAGAGCGCTTCATGATTGCCTACGATGGCAGCCGCAACTCACGCGAGATGCTGAAGCAACTGGGCACACTCACTTTACTGCAGGGCAAGGAGTGCCACCTGGTCATGGCCGGTGAAGACAGTGCGACACAAGAGCATGAACTGACACAGGCAGCGGAACAGCTGAAGGGGATGGGTTTCTCAGTAAGAACCGCCAGGGTACCCGGAGAAACGATTGAAGCACTGACCAGCTACAGCCAGGCCCATGAGATGGATCTGATGGTGATGGGAGCCTACGGTCACTCCAGAATCCGCCAGTTCCTGGTTGGAAGCACCACCACAGCCATGCTGAACCGTACCAGCGTCCCGCTCTTATTGCTTCGCTGAATGCCGGCTTCAGACCGGCTCTATACGGGCATGTTGCTTGAGGGTTTCCAGATCAATGACCCGTAAGCTGGCTACGTGGGTCGCTTCGAGAATGACAGGCGGGGCCACACCCGCCTGTTCTGCTTCCAGCCATCGTGCAGCGCAAAGGCACCAGCGGTCTCCGGCCTTGAGCCCCGGAAAATCGAACTCCGGCCTGGGGGTCACCAGATCATTTCCCCGTGAGGCGCTGAAAGCCAGAAACGCTTCGGTCAGTACCGCGCAAACTGAATGGTTACCCGTATCCTGCAGGGGGACATAACAAAAACCTTCGCGGGTAAACCCGGTGTTGCCGCAACAAAGCCGCAGAGGACCACCGAGTACGTTCTTTTCATTCGCCATGAGAATGCCCCATCACATCCAGCGTTTCCAACGTAGCAGCCCCCATAGGCCAATCGCCACCATGAACATGAAGATAGCCAGCCAGCCAAAGGCACTGCCCGACTCGGTACCCGGTAGCCCTCCGACGTTCATGCCGAAAACTCCGGTCAGGAAAGACAGCGGCAGAAAGATCGCCGTTACCAGAGACAGTACGTACATGCGCTCGTTCTGCTGTTCCGCCAGCCGGTTCCGTAATTCATCCTGCATGACCACAGCCCGCTCCCGACACAGTTCCAGATCCTCCACATAGCGCACCACACGGTCTGTCAGGTTCCGCAGGTCAAAGGTATCGGCTTCGGAAAGCAGATCGCGGCTGCGGCAAAGCGCTTCCAGTGCATCTCGCTGAGGCGCCAGGTAACGCTTGATGGCTGCACTCTGGCGTCGGATCTCCGCCAGGTTGGCGCGTTGGCGGGCCATTTCATCGGTAATCAGGGATTCTTCTACCGCCTGCAGGCGTTCGTTGATCGCCTCCAGGAATTCGCCGATCCGGGCCGCCAGGCGCTCCGTCAGAAACACAAGAAACTCTCCCACCGTGCGCGGCCCTGTACCACTGTCGAAACTTTCAGTCAGGTCGATCAGGGACAACAAGCGGCGTCCGCTCTTGCGAGTACTGATGATCCCCTTAGGGGTACACCACAGGCGCAGGGAGATCATGTCTTCAGGGTCCTGGTCCGGGTGGGTGTTGATGCCTCGAAGAACGATCAGGGTGCCGCTCTCCATCACCACGCAACGTGGACGGGTTTCATGGGCAATCAACGCTTCAACCACACTCTCTGAAAGCCCCTGCGCAACCAACAACTGTTCGGTACGATCCACATCATATCGCCAGTGCTGCCAGAACAACTCGGGTGACTCAAAGCGCAGGCCACTCAGGGAAGCAGGTTGATCAGGGTCGAGGCGGGTGGCACCTCCCTGTCCGTCGAGACGGTAGGCCCAGATCATTGGACTTTGGCTTACAGATTCTGTCATCGTTTAATCCTTGTTGAAAAACCAGTCTAGCTGTAATCCGGCGTGACTGCGAAAGATGCCCCAGAAGGATGCCAAAGTCATGATACTGAATGGAAAACTGTTACGCCTGCTGGCTCTGGTCAGCCTGTCGGTTCTGCTCTCCTCCTGCACCGGAATACCCGAAGGTCTTTCGGCCGTCCGGCAGTTTGATGGCCAGCGCTATCTGGGTACCTGGTACGAAATTGCCCGCCTGGATCATTCATTTGAGCGTGGTCTGAGTAACGTCAGTGCGCAATATGAAGCCAGGGATGATGGCGGTATCACCGTCATCAACCGGGGCTTCGATCAGGAAGACAATGAATGGAGCGAAGCCAGAGGCAAAGCTTACTACGTCGAAACACCTGACATCGGCCGCCTGAAGGTGTCTTTCTTTGGTCCTTTCTATGGCGGGTACAACGTTCTGCTACTCGACAGTGAGTATCAGTATGCACTCGTCAGCGGCCCGGACCGGGACTACCTCTGGATTCTCGCCAGAAGCAAAACCCTGGATGCGGCAACCCGTGACATTCTGGTGCAGCAGGCCACTGACTTCGGCTTCGCCACCCGAGAACTGGTCTGGGTGAAACATGATCGTGAAGACCCGATGCTTTAAAGTTTAAACAGATGGTAATTACGCTTTTCGTTGCACATACGTATGGTTAAGGGGAGCCATTGGAAAGGAGAACACAATGAAAAGCTACGATAAGGGTTGGAAAAATCGCCCGATGCCCAGTGTGATCGTCATTGGTGTCATGTCGGTAATCGCTGTGATTTACGGCAGCGTCATTCTGGCCGGTGCAAGTGAACTGAATGCCGACCAGGGCGTGACGTCCGGCTACGTGATTGTCGGTTTCGGACTGTTGGGTATGGCCCTCAGCCTGTTCGGACTGCTGAAGCGCTGATCGCTTTTTGCGGTACGCCCCATAGCAAAAAAAAAGCCCCGCATGACGCGAGGCAGGGGGGATCAAGAAGGGTTGCTGCCTTCATCGAATGACAGCAACCCTGACAAATCAGATTTTCGCTTGAGCCTTTCTGCGTTGCCAGACCAGCGCAGCAATGCCAGTCAGGAAGAACCAGGCGGCCGCAGGCAGGGGAACTGGCGCTACTGTCAGGTTGCTGATTTTAAAGCGATCGTTACCGGTGTAACCGTTTACCACACTGGCACCAACCATCAGCACATTACCAACACCGCTCAGACCCACTGTCAGGGGATTGCTGCTGGGGTTGCTGAAAGTGTCCTGGCGCGCACCAAAGCCCAGGGAGGAGAGTTGGTTCAGTGAACTGCCAACCAGGTTGCCCAGTTTATCCAGAGTACCTACCCAGTAAGACAGGTCACGATCGTAGCGGCCATAAGGGTCAACGGTAATCGACTCAAAGCTCACCTGCTCCTGGAAGCGGAACAGGGTGAAGTCCTTGCTACCCACATTGTCCACCTGATGGGCAGGCCCGGAACAGCTGCGATGCTTGACCGAACCTTCCTTGCGGTTACAGCTCCCCAGACCGGTTCCCCAGCGGTAGACTTCTGCAGACTGAAGCGTGTTGCCAGAACCGGTATCGGCATAGGACTTTACTTTCAGCTTCAGGCCGTCTTCTTCAAAACGGATGTTGTTGCCGTACCCAGTGCCACTGCTCTGCCCCTGGCTACCGTGATGGGTAAAATCAAAAGTGACTGAAGCGGCAGCAGCCAGCCCGCATGATAGAGTCAGCGCCGCCGTCAGCAGCCCTTGGACCAGATATTTCCCTGCTTTCATTGTGTGTTCCCTGTGCCCTTATCGAATGGTTGAACTGATTTTTTCTGAGCGCTTATCTCTGAATGTCTGGAAGCTTAGAGGCCTTCGCAACTGCG